>JBGSTR010000412.1:0-3882 GCA_041736365.1 Chromatiaceae bacterium
GCTCGCGCGGCTCCACCAACAGAATCGCGCGACCCGAGCGGCCGGCGCGGCCGGCGCGGCCGATACGGTGTACGTAGGCGATCGGGTCGGTGGGGATGTCGAAGTTGATCACGTGGCTCACCCGTTCCACGTCCAACCCGCGCGCCGCCACATCGGTGGCCACCAGGATGTCGAGCTGGCCCTGCTTGAAGCGCTCCACCGTGCGCTCGCGCATCTCTTGGCTCATCTCCCCGCTCAGGGGCTCCGCCGCGAAGCCGTGGGCGCGAATCTTGTCGGCCAGCTCGGTGGTGCCGTTGCGGGTGCGCACGAAGATCAGGATGCCGTCGAACGGCTCGAGCTCGAGGATGCGCGTCACCAAGTCGAGCTTGTGAAACCGGGTGACGATGCAGTGGTGCTGGTCGATGGTGTCGACCGTCATCGCACCCTCGGCGACCAGCACCTCGGCGGGATCGGACAGCCGCTCGTGCGCGACGCGCCGGATGGCCGCGGGCATGGTGGCCGAGAACAGGGCCACTTGGCGGCCGTCTGGGGTATGCTCGAAGATCCAATCGATGTCTTCGGCGAACCCCATGTTGAGCATCTCGTCGGCTTCGTCGAGCACCAGGCAGCTCAACCCGTCCAGCGACAAGGTGCCGCGGCGCATATGATCCATGATCCGGCCCGGCGTGCCGACGATCACGTGCGGGTTGCGCTGGAGCTGCCTGACCTGCAACCCGTAGCTTTGGCCGCCGTAGATCGGCACGACGTGGAAGCCTTTGAGGTGGTTTGCATAGCGCTGGAACGCCTCCGCGACCTGCAACGCCAGCTCTCGGGTGGGGGTCACCACCAGAATCTGCGGGAGGTCGTTGCGGAGATCGAGCCGGCTCAGCAGCGGCAGCGCGAACGCGGCTGTCTTGCCGGTACCGGTCTGCGCTTGGCCGAGTAGGTCGCGCCCGGCGAGCAGATGCGGTATGCACTGCTCCTGAACGGCGGTCGGCGTCTCGTAGCCGAGATCGGCAACTGCTTGGGCGATAGCGGGAAGGAGAGCGAGCTGGGCGAAACCGCCAGTCGCGTCGTGGGTAGACATTGGATAGAACCTGCGAGGGCGCGAAGTCGCCGAGCTGGCGACCGCGAAATCAAGCGCCAAGGATGAAGTAAAGGGCGTGCGAAAGCAATCGCCGGGCCCAAAGTCGCGGGCAACGCAACACTCGTAGGCCGGACACAAGCGAGCCCGCCTCCGGCGCCCGGGGAACGGTGAGAGATCGAATCGGAGGACTGCGTCGACATGACCCCGGGTGCTTGGTTTTGCCGCGACGGAACACGCTATTTTCCGGGCCAGCGCTGGGTGAGCATCTCCCTGCGCAGCTTGCACTTGGTCGGCGTCGCCGGGATGGGAGCGGGGATCCTGGCGGACGGCCTTGATCCCGGCATGCGGCAGATGTACGTGCTCCTGACGATCGTCTCCGGGTTCGCCATGACCCTGATCTTCGCCTGGTCCGAAGGTCGTTGGCTGTTGCAGCTCTGCGGTCAGTCGGTCCTGGTCAAGCTGGCACTGGTGGCCGCCATCCCGATCTGGCCGGCAGCCGCGGTGGAGCTGTTCATCGCCATCATCTTGATTTCGGGTTTTACCTCCCACGCGCCGGCGCGCTTGCGCCACTTCGAGCCGATTCGCTGGTGCGCGGGCTCCGGCGAGCGTCCGGTCTCGGCAAGCGGCGGCAAGCGGGGTAACAATCGCGGCGCGGATGGGGCAGGGGGTGCGGAGTCATGAGTATCGATGCAGACTATCTTGCTTTGATCGAGCGGCTGGCCAGCGCAGTTGGTCCGCAGACTATCGTGGGTCTGGATCTCCCGGAAGCGACCGAGGAGGTTGGCTATCGGGACGAATTCGGGTTCGTACGCCTCGCCGACGGCAGCGTCGGCCCCTTCTATGTCAGTCTCAAGCCGGTGCTCGCCGATCTCTTGTCCCGATTTCCGCGGCGACAGGAAATCCACTTGGATGCGGCCGCCGTGGCCCGCGGACTGGAGGGCGGCAATTTGCCGGATCGCGCGCTCAGCTTGGGCGCGTTCAATGCGCTGAGTCATCGGCTGATGCGCCTTGCGGGCTACGTGCCGCCGGACCGCGGGCCGGCTAAGGAGTCGGTGCGCTCGGGGGCGCCAATCGGCGTCGTTGGATATTTCGCCCCGGTGATCGACCGGATGGTGGAAGGCGGCAACGAGGTGCTGGTCCTGGAGCAACAGCCGGAACGGGTACCCGAGCGCGCTCGGGTGCGGCCAACGACGCGCCCGGCGGACCTGTCGGCTTGCGCCGAGGTGCTGTGCACCGCCTCGGTGCTGATCAACGATAGCCTCGACGAGCTACTGCACGCGTGTCGGAGCGGTGTTCGCTTCCAGCTCATCGGGCCGACCGGCAGCGGGTTGCCGGATGCCTTGTTCGCGCGCGGGGTCGAGTCGGTCGGCGGCATCCTGTTCGATGATCCGGCTCGACTGGAGCAGGTGCTGGCGACCGGCGAGCCTTGGGGTCGCGCCGGTCGAAAGTATGAAATTCACGCGCGGGACTATCCCGGCGCGGCGCGTCTGATCGCGGACGCGGCGGTGCTCACCGGCTGATTTCCACCTGAACACCCGCGAGACGCAGGGCGATTAGCACCGCATCGGCGTCCCGCGAGCCGATGGCGACGCGATGTGCGCCGCGAAATAGGCCATGCAGATCCAGATGCAGCTGCTCGATCCCTGGGTTCCGTCCAAGCCCTCGAAAGGCCAGCTGCAAGAGCTCCGCTACTTGCAAGTGCGGGGAATCGGTGAAATAGAGCGCTTCGCGAGCGGGGCAATAACAGACGCGGCCGGCGGCGAGGCGATAGAAGATCTCCGCCTCGCTATGCTCGGCGCAAATCGGCGCGCCGGGGCTCGCTCGCCAGCAAGCAAGGGCGGTCTTGCGGTCGACTAGGCCGATTCCTCCCGGCATGGATAGGCTCCCGTTCAAGGCGTTTTTCGCGCACAACGGCAACTGGTTCCGAGAAGACGCTGATCAAAAATCCATCCATGCGTTTGATCAGCTCGCCTTCCAAGACGCGCAACGCTCGGAGGGCGGCATGTTCAGCGGCTTGCGGCCGCTGAACATGCCGGGCCGCCCCCTGGCCCGGCCGGGAAGCGCAATCGATCATCGCTGCCTCAACTAAGCAAGCGCCGGGCCGTTCGTTCCCCCTTGCGGCGACTCGCCGTAGCCCAAAGATACTTCGCTTGCGGATTCCAGCGAAAGCGGCGTTTGCCCGGCGGCTTTCGGAACGGGGATCTCGCACCGATGCGGGGTGTGCCCTCGCGGCCACGTTTTCCAGCCTCCAAGCGAGTGAGGGACGATCATGATTTCGAACAACACGGCCGAGCAGCTCAACGGCCAGCTCAATAACGAGCTCTTCTCCGCCTACTACTATCTGGGTCTTTCGGCTCAAGCGGACAGGTTGGGCCTTGCCGGGATCGCGGCTTGGTTTATGGCCAAGCACAACGAGGAGCAAGGCCACGCGATGAAGCTGTACCGCTACATCCTCGATCAGGGCGCGAGGGTATCGCTCCAGCCCATCGACGGTCCGCCGGCCGAGTTCGACGGGGTTCTCGATATGTTCGAGCGAACGCTGGAGCACGAGCAGGACGTGACGCGGTCCATCAACAATCTCGTGGACGCCGCGCTGGCGGAGAAGGACCACGCCACGTCGATCTTCCTGCACTGGTATGTCACCGAGCAGATCGAGGAAGAATCCGTGGTCAACGACATCATTGCGCGGCTGCGGCTGGTTGGTGCGCACGGCGAGGGCCTGTTCATGATTGACAAGGAGATGGCCGGCCTTGCCGCGAAGATCGTGCAGGCCGCGGCGGCGACCCCCGCTTAGCGGTGTGGTCGCCCGGCGCGGG
>JBGSTR010000439.1:0-31478 GCA_041736365.1 Chromatiaceae bacterium
CGGCCTGGAAGGCGGCGGCGAGGTCGTCCTGTAATCGGCCAAGGGCGCCGCGCAGCGCAGTCGTGAGCTGTTTGGTCAGCTCGGGGACCGGGTCGGGCTCCGCCAGCAGGCTGCGGCCGCTGGTGATGGCGGCGATGGAGACGGCGCAGGCGTCGGCTTCCGGTAGGCCGGTGGCGAAGTTGTGAAAGTCGAGCAGGCGTTCCCAGGCGGGCCAGCGCTTGGTGATGGCCTCGGAGGCCTTCTTCCACGCGGCGAGCTTGGCGGCGAGATCGTCCTTTTGCTCGTGGATCTTGAGCAGTTGCGCGTTGCCGCTGAGCAGTTGTAGGGCGCGCACGTCCCGGGTGTCCGGAGTGTCGGGCCGGGGGGCAGCGCCTCCGGCGGATTCCGCCAGGGCGAGCAGCTTCTTCAGGGCCTCGGCGGCGGCTTCGGACTCCTTGCCGTTCTGGGTGGTGATGCCGAGCCTCTGGAACAGCGCCTTGAGATCGAGTCGCTGCTGCACGGTGAGCGGCGGTACATCGACGTAGAAGTGGGCAACGCCCACCTGGTTCTGCGGCAGCGATGCCTGTACCGGCTGGCCATTGTTGGTGGCGCGCAGGTTGCCGGCGACCAGCATGACAAACAGCGCGCCGTCGATGGCGTCCTGCGGCCAACCATAAGGGGCGGCCTTGAAATGCTCGCGCAGTTCCTTGCCCTTTTTGCCGGCACCAATGAGATCGAGCACACGGCGGCAGACCGGGTGCTGGGTTGGGTTGCCGGGGTAACCCACTTGCGCGAGCGCGCCGACATCCCCGCCACGGGCACGGTTGACGACCTGGCCCCAGTTGGCGTGGTCGGCCTCGGAGAATTGGGGGAACAGCCGCACCAGGGCGCTGTCAGCCGAGTCCTGCACCTTGTCGGCCAGCTCGACGCCGTTGGCCTCCTGCCCGCCGCCGAGAAAGACCTTGGCGCCGCCGATGATGTGACCGAGCAATTCCTGAATGCGGTGCTGCGCCACCGCCAGATGGGTTTCGACGGCCTTGCGGGCCTCGACGGCCTCCGGCGTGCCGGCCGGCCCTTGCGCGTCCAGCGCCTCCCGGGCGGCGAGTTCGGACGCAATGGACTGCTTCAATTCCTCGTGATGAATGCGCGGCAGGTAGCCGAAGAGCGTCGGACTATCGACACCGGCGGCGCGGGCGTCATTCAGCACCGACTTCTCGTCGTCGCTCCAGCCATCCCGCATCCAAAGGGTGACTTCGTCGCTGCTGGTGGTGGGTCGGCTGGAGGAAAGCTCGAAGACGAGCTTACGCGGCTGGCGGGAAGTGCCCTGCTGCAAAGAGATGGGCTTGAGCGCCTGCCTGGTGCCCTCGCGGAGCAGTTCGGCGCGTCGGGAATTGATCCGCTGGTCATCATTGAGCGCTGCCGTGCGGCGGCGGTTGAAGTCGTGCGTCCAACGGGCGCCCTCGCGGGTCTGGAGGCGGTATTCGGTTTCCACCGCCATGAGCTGACCGGTATCGACGAGCTGCTTGAGGTGGTTGGGGACTTTCTGCTCCAGCTTTTGACGGTCTCTCTTGAGATCGCTTACGAGCAGATCCACCAGCGTCTGGGCATCCGCCCGCACGCCGTCGTCGGCGCCCGGCGTACGGGGCAATTTGCCGATCAGGAAGATCAAAGCGCAAAGACTGGAACGGAGATCGCCGTCGGGGGTGCCGTCGCGCTGCTTGCGGATGATCTCGTCGTACTCGCGCTCCAACTCGCCGGAGTTGAGGAGATCGGTGGAGATCTGGTCGTAGATGAAGTCCGCCGGCACCACCGTGCCTACGGCAGCCGCCGCGGTTTGGCGCGTCGCCTCGAAGACGATCTGCAACTGGGAGCGCAACTGGGCCTTGGTGCCGGAGTGGTCGGTATTGCGCAGCACCTTCTCCCAGAACCGGCGCCGGGTGGGCAGCAGCGGGTAATCGGCGACGAAGAACTTGTCGTCGTCGTGGGTGGCGGCGAGGCGGGTGTTCTGGAGATGGCGCGCCAGCTCGCCCTGGTTGGCCTCCAGGCACTGCGCGATGCGGGACTCCTGCTCGGGCTTCTTGCGCAGGACGGTCTTGCGGATGACGCTTTCGACGTCGGTGTCGGAGAGTTGCACCTTGACCGCGAAGCGGGCCTGAAGCCGTTGCAGGCTGGGCATGGTGTTCAACGCCGATTGACCCGTGCCAACGAAGAGCAGACGGCTACCCAGGTCGGTAGAGCAGTGCTCGGCGATCTCCTGAACGTCGTTTGCTCGTTGAATCTTCTCGCCGATGAACTGCTGAACCTCGTCCACGACGAGCAAGGTGCAGGGAAGCTTCCCGTCATGGCCGAAAATCTGCTTCACGACATCAAGCGCATCGTCGATTGTGGGGGAGTTGTTGTCCTTGAATTGATCCCGGATCGCCGCTTGGGCATTGGCGGCCGTGGCATATTTGGGCTCGGCACTGACCAGCGCCTCGGCGAGGGCAACGGAAAGCTTCAAGCTGAGCACTTCACGGGTAAGCTGGCGATTCTGCTGCTGGAGCGCCGCCTCAATCTTCGCCTCCAGTCCGGAGGAGCGCAGCCAGAGAATGAATCTGGCCTGCGCGAGGTTCTCCGGCAGGCCGGCGGCGCGCAGCACCAGTTGGATGAACGCCAGGCGAACGTTGTCCATGGAGCCCGCGCCGAGCGTTCCCGCCGCGGCGCGCAAGCCACCCAGTGGCTTGCTGCGGTTGGTCAATTCGGTCAGCAGATCGGTGATTTCCGTTGGCAGCGTCACCAGCGAGCGGGCGGTAGCGCCGTCGGCGAAGTGGTAATCCTCCCAGAGGTAACGCAGCACCTTAACGAGGTGGGACTTGCCGCTGCCAAAGAAGCCGCTGACCCAGACAGCCTTCTGCTCTTCGCGCCCCAGTCCATCAAGGAACGCCTTGAGAATTCGTTCCATCCCGCGCGCGTATTCGCCATCGCAGACGAAGTTCTGCAGCTCGAAACGCAGCGTCTTGATCTGTCCCGCGTCCTGCCCGATCTCGGAAACCTTGGAGACGCCATTGTTGAGCAGCTCGAGGGTGGTGGGGTCACGGAAGTAAAGGTCGCGGTTCGTCATGGGGAGATGAAACTTTCGGCTGAGGTAATGGGAACGGCCATGTAGTTGAAGCCGTCGCGCGCGTCCATGAAGCGATAGACGTTGCCGGCATATTCGCCCGGGAAGAGAACCAGCAAGCGACCACGAACGCAGTCTTCGACCCGCTCGATCAGGCTGGATACCCGCATGAAGTCGAACAGCGTCGCCAGCCCGGTGACCGCCACGACACTGGCGGCATCGACGTCGTCGCCGGCCCAGGCCTGACGCACCCGCTCCACGGCGAGGTCTTCGATCTCGCTGTTGGCGCTGAACTGCTCCGGCTCGGCGAAGATGGCTTCACGATACTCGTGGGCCGAGATCCATTTCGGCAGCAGGTCGGAGAGGTCAACAATGGCCCAGCCATGGTTGGCTTCAAGCGTAAGTGCTTCGAACTGCGGCAGCCGCGCCCGTACCCGCCGTTCTTCAGCCGGCGGATACACCGCGAACCAGACACGCTGCTTGCCGGAGGTGTGGACTGCCCAGGGCAGGCACACCTGGCGGGAGTAGTTCGAAAGAAGACGGTCGATGGCGCTCATGATGGCTCGGTTTCGAATTTCGCCAGCAGCGGGAAGCTCAGGTCAACGACTTCACCCACCACACGCAGATTGAGCAGTCCGGCGCGATGGGCTTCCTGGCCCATAGTCCTGGCACGGTCGACATTCAGATCAAGGAGCTCGCACCAGGGATTGGAAAACACCGCCGCACCTTGGTAGCCGGCGATATTCCCAAGGAAGAAGGCCATGGTGACGGCTACTGCTGTCGGCTTGATGCGCTGGCGGGTCTTGTTTGCGTGGCCGGTGAGGTGTCCGGACTGGGTCCAAGAGGAGGCGGCATTTCGTGCGGCCGTGTTACGGCTCACTTGTGAATACTGATTCGGAAATGCAGCTTCAAACGCCTGTGCGAGCCTAGCCGTTTCAACTCTTTCGCCTTCCGCCGCGTCCATAACCGGTGCCGTCGTGGCGCGAAAAAGCGGGTCGCGCGCCCAGGCCACCTGGACGGCCAGGAGCGGCAGGCACGACGCATCCAAGGTGTGGAGCTCTCGCAGGAGTCCGAAGATCGGTGTGGCTTCGTTGAGCCCGTACAGCTCGCGCAGGTGCCGCAGCGACTTCTGCCGCGTGCTGTCCGTAACCTTGCCCAACACGTTCCGCTGAAGAATGGCCTCGCGGTAATCGGCGACGCCGGAGCCGACGGGAACAGCCGCCAGCAACGAGGCAAGCTCTGCCAACATCATGGTGCGACTGATATGCGCGCCGCCCGGCGAGAACTTGAGGCCGAAGGCCTCTAATGCCGGTGCGGTCAGGGGAAAACCAAGTGAAAAAACGGTACTGGCTCTCACCATTCTTCGTCCGTGAAAGGAACCGGAGAATTGCCGCGGCTGTTCAGAGAGACTCGACCGCAGTCATGCCTGGTCCACTACGTGCTGCCGCTGAAGTCGTGTTTTCATGGGCGAGCCGGAGAGCCGAAGCCGGCCATGACGAATATCGAATTGGGGATAGATCTGGGGATAGGCGCTGAGAGACGTTGTTTTTGTTGTGTTCCCTCAGACACTTAGAAATAAAATTGGCGGAGAGGGAGGGATTCGAACCCTCGATAGGCTATTAACCTATACACACTTTCCAGGCGTGCTCCTTAAGCCACTCGGACACCTCTCCTGCTGGGTGCTCTGTCGGGGGTCGGCGGGTCCGACGTTGCGTCGACCGCTATTCCCCGAGCACCTGCGAGCGGGAGACAATACAGCAAGCAACATGCGGTTTCAATCCGCTCGCCGAGCGGGCGTGGACGACACTGGACCGCGCTGAAGTCGCCGCTCTCGGCGGTCCGAAGAATCCGAACGGAAGTAACCACGGTTATGGCAGCAATCCTCCCCAGCGCGGGTCCGACCGCCGCCGACTCGGCGGATCGTCACCGGCTCTACGAGCTCTCGGTCCAGCATCCCGGGGCGGAGGTGGATTTTGTCGATCGCACCTTCCGGCGCCTGCGGGGGCGCAGCGCGCGACTGTTGCGAGAGGACTTCTGCGGCACGGCCGCGGTGAGCTGCGAGTGGGTGCGCCGGCGTAAATCGAACCGCGCCTTCGGGGTCGATCTCGACGCCGAGGTGCTGGACTGGGGGCGGCACCGCAACGTCGCCGCGCTGACGGCCGAGCAGCGCAGGCGCATCGAGCTGCTGGAACAAGACGTGTTGGCGGCGCGCACCCGCCCGCTGGACATCGTCGCGGCGATGAATTTCAGCTACTGGCTGCTCGGGGACCGGCGCGCCCTGAAACGCTACTTCAAGCGGGTTCGCTCCGCCCTGAAGGACGACGGGATCTTCTTCCTCGACGCCTACGGCGGATACGACTCGTTCCGCGTGGTCACCGAGGAGCGGCGAATCGAGGACCCGGCCGGAGAGCCCTTCACCTACATCTGGGAGCAGGCGCTCTACGATCCGGTGACCGGACGGCTGGTGTGCCATATCCACTTCGACTTCGCGGACGGCTCGCGGCTGGAGCGCGCCTTCAGCTACGACTGGCGGCTGTGGACCCTGCCGGAGATCCGCGAGCTGCTGGCGGAGGCGGGTTTCTCGCGGGTGCAGGTCTACTGGCAGGGCTGGGACGAGGACGGCGACCCGGACGGGATCTTCCTGCCGGTCGAGTCCGGAGAGCCCGACGCCGGTTGGATCGCCTACATCAGCGCCGAGCGTTAACCCGCGAAGCGCTGCGCCAGCTACAGCGCGGCGGCCTGGCGCGCGATGACGTAGGTCTTCGCCGAGAGCTCCAGGGAGCAGGTCCACTTATAGGCCCGATCGAGGGTCGCGCCCCAGGCATAGACCCCGTGTCCGCGCACGATGGCAACCGGGAATTGGGCAAGCGTTTCGGCGACGGCGGCCGGCGCCTTTTCGATGTAGTCCGCGTAATCGATGGAGAGCACCGGCACCGTCTCGAAGTAGTAGCCGCCCTCGAAATCCGCGGGATGAAAGTCCTGCCCGGCAAAGCTGATGCCGACCGAGTACGCGCCGTGACTGTGGAGCACCGCGCGCGCATCCGGCTGGGCGAGATAGACCTGGCGATGCAGCTCGGCGTCGAGCGATCCGCCGGCCGGCAGGTCGCCCTCCATCGGGCAGCGAATCAGCTCTTCGGGCGTCAGGTTGTCCGCGCTGGCACCGGTCGGGGTGACATAGAACCAATCGCCGACGCGAATCGAGGCGTTGCCCGAATGGGCATCGTTGTAGCCGTAACGACGCAGCCACTGATAGTAGCGGACCAGCTCGGCACGCGGGTCTTCGCCGCTGAAACGGGTGTCCTTCAACCGATTGAGGATGAAGTCCGCGATTCCCTCCGGGTCTTCGATCGGCAACGCCGGCGGGTGGCCGTCGTCCGGGAGTGTGCTGTCGGTTGCGACGGCGATGATATCGGCATCGTCCGGGTACAGCGGGGGCTTGCCCTGCACGGCGCGGTAGATCTCGATCTTGGGGTAGCGCGAGTGCTTAAAGCCCTCGACCAGGACCAGATCGAGCGAGCCCGACTGAAAGTGCGAGAGCATCTCGACCAGATCCGGGTCCGCGCCGCGGACCTCGTTCTCGACTTGGAGCGCCCAACGCTCGGTGGATGCCAACAGCGTCTGGTGCGCGCCCGCCTCGCGAATCTCGAAGCTATCCTTGCCGGCGACGTCCAGATCGAACGTATGATGGGCGTGTTTGAGATACCCGACGCGCAGGCCGCGCTCGCGCAGAACGGGTACCAGCTTGCGCAGCAGGGTCGTCTTCCCGGTTCCACTCGGGGCGACGAAACCGAGCACCGGGATCGCTTTCAAACTCATGGCTCACTTCTCCTGTTTGCGCGAATTCTAGCTGCGTTTGCCTGTGCCGCGCAGCGCACCGGTGAGAAACCCGTCGTCGCAGCGCCGCGGCTTGAACAGATACCGAGCGGCAGCGCAGAATGCCCCGCATTCAGCCGAAGGTTGGACCGCTGGCCGCTTGACGTGCCGCCGCCCCACTCCGAAACCCCTCAAAAGAGCAGCCCCATGGCACAGTACATCTACACGATGAATCGGGTCGGCAAGATCGTGCCGCCCAAGCGCGTGATTCTGCGCGACATCTCACTTTCGTTCTTCCCCGGCGCCAAGATCGGCGTGCTCGGCATCAACGGCTCCGGAAAGTCGAGCTTGCTGCGCATCATGGCGGGCATCGACACGGAGATCGAGGGCGAGGCGCGTGCGCAGACCGGGATCAAGGTCGGATTCCTGCCCCAGGAGCCGCAGCTCGATCCGAACAAGGACGTACGCGGGAATGTCGAGGAGGCGCTGGGCGAGATCAAGGAGGCGCTGGTACGACTGGACGCGGTCTACGCCGCCTACGCCGAGCCCGACGCTGACTTCGACGCGCTGGCAAAGGAGCAAGCCGACCTGGAGAACCTGATCGAGGCCACCAACGGCCATGACCTCGAGCGCACGCTGGAGGTGGCGGCCGAGGCACTGCGCCTGCCGCCCTGGGACGCGGAGGTGTCCCGGCTCTCCGGTGGCGAGCGTCGCCGGGTAGCCTTGTGCCGCCTGCTGCTCTCCAAACCGGACATGTTGCTGCTGGACGAGCCGACCAACCACCTCGACGCGGAATCCGTGGCGTGGCTGGAGCGCTTCCTGCTCGAATACCCCGGCACGGTGGTGGCCGTCACCCATGACCGTTATTTCCTGGACAACGTCGCCGGCTGGATCCTGGAGCTTGATCGCGGTCACGGTATCCCGTGGGAGGGAAACTATTCCTCGTGGCTGGAGCAGAAAGAGGCACGCCTGGAGCTTGAGGAGAAACAGGAGCAGGCGCGGATTCGCACCATGAGGCACGAGCTAGAGTGGGTACGCGCAAACCCCAAGGGTCGCCACGCCAAGAGCAAGGCACGGCTGGCGCGCTTCGATGAGCTCCAGTCCCAGGAATTCCAATCGCGCAACGAGACCAACGAGATCTATATCCCGCCGGGCCCGCGACTGGGTGATCAGGTGATCGAGGCCGAGGGCCTCAAGAAGGCCTACGGCGAGAACCTGCTGTACGACGGGCTCTCGTTCACGCTGCCCAAGGGCGGCATCGTCGGCATCATTGGCCCCAATGGCGCCGGCAAGACCACCTTGTTCCGCCTTCTTACCGGACAGGAGCAGCCGGACGCGGGCGAGCTTCGCATCGGCGACACGGTGCAGATCGCCTGCGTCGACCAGAGCCGCGACAGCCTCAATGATGCCAAGACCGTCTGGGAAGAGATTTCCGACGGCGCCGACAACATCGTCGTCGGTCGCTTCGAAATGCCTTCCAGAGCCTACTGCAGCCGCTTCAATTTCAAGGGCTCCGACCAACAGAAACGCATCGGCGATCTCTCCGGCGGCGAGCGCAACCGCTTGCACCTGGCCAAGCTGCTCAAGAGCGGCGGCAACCTGTTGTTGCTCGACGAGCCCACCAACGACCTCGACGTGGAGACCCTGCGCGCGCTCGAGGAGGCCCTGCTCACGTTCCCCGGCTGCGCGGTGGTGATTAGCCATGATCGCTGGTTCCTGGATCGCATCGCCACGCACATGCTCGCCTTCGAGGGCGATTCCCAGGTCACTTGGTTCGAGGGCAACTATGCGGATTACGAGGCCGATCGTCATCGACGACTCGGCACCGAGGCGGATCAGCCGCACCGCATCAAGTACCGGCGGCTGACGGCCTAGGCCGCGGGCGCGGGACCTCATACGAGCTGGCTGGCGCTGTCGTCTTGGTTCCGCGTCTGTATAAATTCTTGCCGTGGCGCGAACGCGAACTAGATCCGCGTCGGCTACGCGCCGCGACCCGACTCGCGGCCGCCGGCTTCGTAGTAGCCATGGCGGCTCTGCTTGTCTGCGTCGTATTCTTCTCTGTTCAACAATCTGATACGGCAACTTCTTCGAGTCCGCTTGCGCACCGATGGCTGCTCGGGCTCGGGTTGGCTGGGCTGATTATCGGCGCCGCGGTCGCTCTTTTGGCCCGATTACGCGCCCTGATTCGGGCGGAATCGGTCGAGCTGCTGGACATGAGCTCCGCCGGCGAGACCTTGCGCGCCCTACTCGGCACGCTCACCGAAGGCGTGATCCTGATTGATTCCAAGGGTCGTATCGAGTTGTTCAATCCGGCGGCGGAGATCCTCTTCGGGCGCCTCAGCGAGGAGGTCCGCTCGCTTCCGATCGAGACCCTGATTCCCGACCTGCGCAGCGTCGACGAAGAGGCAGGGCCGGCGAGCGAGAGGCATCCCGCAACGCCCCGCACGCATCAGCTCTCCGGGCGTCGGCCCGGTGGCGAATCCTTTCCAGTCAGGCTCTTGCTGCGCAATCTTTCACTTGACGGAGAAGACTGTCGCTTGATCCTCGCCGAAGACCAAAGCGAGGCGGAACGGGGCGAGGAGCACCTTGAGCTCCTGCGCCAGCGCGACCCCCTGACCGGGCTTCAGAATCGGCAGTCGTTCGATCGGGCGCTCGCCGAGTTGGCCGTCAACCCGTCGAAACGCGAGGCCCCGAGTGCGCTGTGTCTAATCGACGTGGATCACTTTCGGTTCGTCAACGACACCCACGGCCACGCTGCGGGCGACCGGTTGCTCGCCCAGCTCGGCAACCTCATCGGAACCAAGCTCGCATCGGCGACCGCCATCGCTCGGATTGGCGGCGATGAGCTCGCGGCGCTGTTTGTTGGCGACGCCGCCCGCCACGCACCTTCGGCTTGCGACGATCTGCTTCGGACCATCCAGAGCTTCCCGTTCACGTGGAAGACGCGCTCGGTGGACGTCACCGTCAGTATTGGACTCGTGAGCTTCGGCACCGAAGGGGAGAATTCGGCCGGTATCTTGGGCAAGGCGGACATCGCCTGCCGCCTGGCCAAGGAGCGCGGCGGCAACCGGGTCCACGTCTACAGTGATCTGGCGGCCGAGAGCATACGCCATCGCGGCGAGCTGGCGCTGATTCCCACCATCGGCCACGCACTCGACCGGGGCCGCTTTCGAGTCCTTGCCCAGCCGATCGTCTCGCTCGCGGTGCCCGAGCGTGCGCCGCACTTCGAAATCCTGGTGCGGATGCAGGACAGTCGCGGAAACGCGGTCGCTCCCGATACCTTCATCCCCACCGCCGAGCGTTACATCCTGATGCCCGCGATCGACCGCTGGGTCATCGGCCATCTCTTCAGCCGGCGGGCCGCGGAGCTCCGTGAGTGGCACCGGCGCTATCCGGATCAGTTCCTGTACGCGCTCAATCTCTCGGGAACCACACTCATGGACAACAGTTTTCTTTCGTATGTGAAGCGCCAATTCGAGGCCCACGCGATCCCCTACCCCAGCATCTGCTTCGAGATCACGGAGACCGCGGCCGTATCCGATCTGGGCCGCGCCCGGGCCCTTGCCGAGGAGCTTTGCGACCTCGGGAGCTCGTTCGCCGTCGACGACTTCGGCACCGGTTTCGCCTCCTTCACCTATCTCAAGGCACTCCCGCTGCGCTATCTGAAGATCGACGGCAGCCTGGTCCGCAATATCGAGCAAGACGCGGTCGATCGCGCCCTTGTAGATTCCATCAACAACATCGGCCACGTGCTCGGCCTCGAGACCATCGCCGAATGGGCCGAAACGCCGGGTTTGATCCAGACCCTGCGCAACATGGGCGTCGACTATGCCCAGGGCTATGCCGTAGGCGAGCCAATTCAGATCGAAGAGCTCGCAACACGTTGATTTCCTCAGTTCGACCCCACCCCGAAGGAAGCAGCACCGGCGGCCTAGCCGCGGCGCGTCGATCTTGACGCTCCCGCGAGCCGCCGTATATCCTTCCGACCTCCCGCCCCGCGGTCGTGGGCAGCCTCCGGGGAGGCGTCGCACTCGACCCGTTAACCTGTAGCTCGGTTCGTCTTTTCCCGGCACGCTCAGCGCCGTGCGATACCCGCGCAATCAGGACCGACATCGAGTGCGCAGCAATGTTTTTAGCTGTCTTCTCCACGTCCCGATTGGCGTATCATTTCGCCGTTCCTGCCGCTCCTGCACGAGCGACCCGGGTCGCCGGCACGCGGACGCATGAGCGCGAGCCGCATTCGGAGCCATCTACCGTAAACCTAGCCCGCCAAGAACGATGAAGCAGTCCTTTTTTGTTGGCATCGGTGCACAGAAATGCGCCTCGACCTGGATCTACGACGTTCTCCAGGATCATCCCGAGGTTTGCCTCAGCAAGGAAAAAGAAATCGACTTCTTCTCCTACCGCTATGGGTACGGCTACCAATGGTACGAACGCAACTGGTCGCACTGCGACGCGGGGAAACTCCGCGGAGAGGTCTCGCCCTCCTACTTCTGCGAACCCGCGGTCCCGTCGCGGCTCAAGGCCTATGCGCCCGACACTAAAATCATTCTCTCCCTGCGCGACCCGGTGGATCGCGCCATATCGAACCATAAGCATGAAGTTCGATCGCACAATTTTCGGGGCGACGACATCACCTTTGAAGCCGGCCTGAAGAACAACCCGAACTACGTCAATCAGAGCCGTTACGGCCTGCATCTCGCAAACTGGCTTGAACACTTTTCCGCCGAGCGAATCCTGATCCTCTTGCTCGACGACATCATTATCGACGCGGCCGGCAGCGCTCGCTCGATCTATCGCTTCCTCGGCATCGATCCGGAACATTCATCGGCCGCCTTGGACACCAAGTCCAACGAGAGTCACTCATTCAAGCTCCACACACTCGAATCCGTTCGCCGATACGCGCGCGAGACGATACGCGTAGTCGGGCTCGATCGCGTTTGGCACCTTGGGCAACGCGCCGGACTCCAGAACCTTTACCGCCGCATCAACCGCGTCGAAAGCACGGACATGATTCCCCGGGTACCGGAAACACTGAAAGACGAGCTGCGAAGTCTTTTTCAAGACGACATCGTCGCCGTTGAGAAAGTCACCGGGCGTTCGCTGCCGAAATGGAAAACCGGCGCGTCGACGAAAGTACCGGAAACGGTTTAGCGCCCGACACCGAAACGATGGCAAACATGTCACGCAATTACGCCTTAACCGATTTCGCTCCCGTCGCGGCCCTTTTCATCGCCGCATGCGGAGCCCTGGTCGTAGGCTGGTTAATTGGTCACGACTATGCGCTTATTGCCGCGGGCCTCGTCGCCGCATTCGCCTTTTCGTTTATACTTTTTCGAACCGAATTACTGTTGTGGTCCAGTATTTGGCTGGGAATCGTGATCGCGGGTCTTGCAAAACTCTATGCTCCCGCGTTGCAGCAGATTCGGTGGGCGATTATCCCGCTCACGCTCGCACTCGCCATGCACGCCATTTGGGCGGTTATATCCGACGCCCGCACTGGAGTCCGGCGGCAGTACTCGCCACTGGTGACCTGGGCCCTCGTGTTCATACTCTACCTGTCCCTGATATCCATCATCGATAAGACGGATCTGAACCGCTTTGTAGTCGGTTTCAAGGGTTATTTTCAGGTCTGGGGTCTATTCTTCGCCCTCGCGCTGATTCCCTGGCCGAAACGGGTGATCGATCGTATCCCGATCGTCTTCCTCGGTATTGCTTTGATTCAACTGCCTTTCGTTCTCCACCAATACCTCTTTATCGCACCATCGAGGGTAGGCGTGGGCGACGGCGTTGTTGCGGTCGACGTTATCGCGGGGACCTTTGGTGCGGACGCGGAAGGCGGTGGCGCAAATGCCGTGCTAGCCGCCTTTCAAATCGTGGTCTTTTGGGGACTGGTTGCCGCCCGCAGGAACAACCTTATTTCCACGCGTTTTCTTGTGCTGGCCAGTATTCCAATCCTGTTTCCGATCTTTGTGAACATGGCCAAGGTGTCGTTTTTCTATCTGATCGCAGGGTTCGGAATCCTGTTCGGATGGGGCATACTTCGCCGTCCCCGAGAGCTCATCATGGCCAGCGCCGGCGTTTTTGCGATGCTCGCGTTGTTGCTGACGGCGATGACAATGAATGCACCGGAGGATGCCAAGGTCCAGAACTGGGTCGATCTCATCAAGTACACCTACGCCTACAACGTTGAAAAAGAAGAAATTGCCGATGATCGACTCTCCCGCTTCGGGTCGCTAACCTACTGGTACGACAACAACAACAAAGATCTAACCGGGCTGCTGTTTGGCCACGGAATCGGATTCACGCGAGTAGCCGACACAAATTCGGTCTTCGACAACACCGTCGCGATGAATGAAAACGGAGTATCGTTCAATATGGATCTGACCCAGGATATCGGCAGTATCGCCGTATCCGCGGTCCTGTGGGAGGGCGGCGTCTTTGCGACATTGATCCTTTTCGGCCTGCTCTATGCCGCGTACCGCACGGCGGGGAAACAAGCGGAGATGCAACGCGAGTCGCCGCTGCGCGCATCGTCGCTGAAGGCCGCGCAGATCGCCGTGGCCGTGCTTGCGATGTCGCTATTCCATAAGAACGCCTTCGTATTTCACGTCGGCTATCAAGCGTTCCTGGCTCCCGTTCTTGGCTACATCGCCTATTGGGATACCTGTTGGCGTTCCGCGAGCTGCCAGGAAAAGCCACCGGCCTCGATCAAGGGCCTGGCGACCGAGTCCGGCACCAGCAACTCGATGAACAATGTTCGATCCTGACGGGCTGTATTGCTCCCTTGCCCATCATTCGGACCGGAACCGTGAACCCTTCCCCTTCGACTTTCGCAACGAGCTCAACTAGTTGAACCAGCCGTACCAAAAGCACTATGGTCGCTCCAGCATAAAAAAGAGCCTGCGGCACTTTTTTGTCGGGAAGGGTTTTCGCTTGGTGTCGTCGGTAGCGCTCATCGTTATCCTTGCACGCCTACTGGATAAGCCGGCCTACTCTGCCTATATCGCCTTCCAAGCCATCATCGGCATACTGGAAGTAATCACGACGTTCGGAATACAAAGGGTTCTGTTCCGTTACCTTCCGGAGCTGCGCGCAACGGGGAACCACCTCGCCGCCTACCGACTGCTCGCCAATGGAATGTTGATCCGATCAATCGTGGTTACGCCGCTCTTCATAGTCGCCGCCATCTTCAGCGATCAGATTGCGGCCAAGCTGAATATCGGGGAATTCGCCTATCTGCTTCCATGGTACATGCTCTTCGGCTATGTCCGAATCGCAGCCGGATGGTTATCGCAGTGCATTGAATCATTTCTTTGGCAGAAGGAAAGCCAATACACGATGGCCGCCGGGGGTATCGCAACCTTGGTCGTGCTCGCATTCTTCATCCTGACCGGCGATCTTCAGCTCGTCGACGTCGTAATAGCGGAGAGCATCGGTGCCGTTCTCTCGATGGTGATGTTGCTCTATTTTTGGTACGCGCGTTGGTCCACCGATCCGGATCGCCACGAGGGTACTACGACTTGGTGGCAGGAAAATCGCTCGCGGGCGATTCGATTCGGGGCGTGGGGATTCGCGCTTCAGCAAAGTCGCCTACTTTATGGCAGCTCGCCGAACCGGTTGTTGCTCGCCTATTTTCTCCCCGGGGCGCAACTGGCGACCTTCGGCTTGGCGGACCATATGTATCGGATCGCGAACCGCTTCATGCCGGCGACCACGTTCTCGAGCATGGTCCGGCCGATTGCCATGGCGCGCTACGCGGCGACCAACGATTTTCGCGAGGTCGTGCGTATTTCCGATCTCACCTATCGCTTGAATTTGCTGCTCCTGGTGCCCCCAATCGTCGTAATGTTTTTGGTAGGTGAACCGATATTTTCCTGGATCTCGGATGGCAAATACGGCCCGGCCGGACCGCTGTTCGCGGGATTTCTGATCCTGATGGTCGCGGAAGGCACCCGCACCATTGTCGAGCTCCTGATCACGGCGCTTGAAAAGAACAACATGTTTTTTTGGACCAACCTCGTGCAATCCGCGTCCCTGTTGCTCGCGATCCCGCTGATCCCCTCGCTAGGTGCGTGGTCCGTGATCGTCGCGAATGTTCTCGGCACGATCTTGGCCAATACGATCGTCATCACCCGCATCCGGCGCGAAGGTTATGACTTCAAGGTCAGTCTCAAGCAGATCTTCGTGATCCTCTTCTACGGGGCCGTTTCGGCCGCAGTGGGGGCGGCGGCCTTGCAGCTTTCGGGGTCGGTGATCGTAACCACGATCGCCATCCTCGTCTCTTTCGCCGCCGCTTGCTTGCTGAAGCCGCCGTTTCTCCAGTCCGAGATCGAGCTGTTTCGCTCTCTGTTGCAGAAGCGAGGGAAGAAGCGAGCGAACCCGCCCATTTGAGGGAACGCCGATCGGATCTCGTGCGGCGTATGATCGACACGCCGCTTGATTCCAAGCGCTTGAGGCGGTTGAAAAAGCGCTATCGTCGTTGATCCGCGGTCGCGCGGGCACAGTTATTCGGAGGCAGTATGCAAGAATCACCGAATCCCCGGGCGCCGGCATCCGCGGGCGATGGTCGCGAGGTTACGTTGCTGGTCGGTGCCGGACGCTCGGGCACGACCATGCTCTACAAGCTCCTGGCGCTGCACGCGGATATCGCCGTCATCACGACTTGGGATCGGTTCTTCCCGTCCTGGGTACCGACGTCGTTGGTGCTGCGCTGGCTGCGCGGGTCCCCGCGGGCCAAGATCGGAATGTGGTTCGACTCCAAGGGAAATGCCTACACCTTCGGCCGGGTTCCACATAAGCGGATCTTTCCGAAGCCCACGGAGGGCGAGTTCCTCTACGAGGGCTGTGGCCTACCCTTGACGCCAACCGCGGACTATCAACTACCGTCGCAGGTCGGCGCGTGCCTGCGGGAACGTTTCGAGTCGATCCGCCAGCGTGCCGGTGCCCGGGTAATGCTGACCAAGCGCACGGCCAACAACCGGCGACTGCCGTACTTGCATGAGGCGCTACCGCGCGCACGCTACGTCAATCTCATTCGAGACGGGCGTGATGTGGCCTACTCGCTTTCACGGGTATCCTGGTGGCCGCAGCATGTCGTGTGGTGGGCGGGGGCCACGCCGGCCGAGCTCGAGGCGAAGGGCACGCCGCCACTGACGATCTGCGCGCGCAACTGGGCCGAGGAGATCCGCTGCATCAACGAGGGACGACGCGACATTCCAAACGAGAGCTGGCTCGACGTCCGCTACGAGGAGCTGCTGTCGGACCCGTTGGGCGCACTGTCGCAGATCCTGGAGTTTCTGGGCCTAAAGCTCTATCCCGAATTCGAAGCCGCGATTCGCTCACTGGATATACGCGAGAAAAAGCGGGATCTGACCAAGATCTGGACGCCCGCGGAACAGGCCCTGGTGCTCAAGGAGGCCGAGGGCACGTTGCGCGAGCTCGGCTATCCCATCGAGCAGGTGGCCGCGGCTTGACGATGAACAGGGATTCGGGTCGGCATCGGGCCTCTCGTTTGCGCGACCCGCGGCGATCCGCGCCGAGCCTTTCCTAGGCCGGCTCGGGCAGCTCGCCTCGGCGACGAGGGCGGAACCTGTGGCAAAGTCTCCCTTCATCACCCGACCCGGCTTCGAGGCCTTGCAGGCCGAGACGCGCGCGCTCTGGATTCGCCGGCGCGACGTAACCGCCGCCCTGTCCGCGGCGGCCGCCGAGGGAGATCGATCCGAGAACGCCGAGTACATCTATCGCAAGAAGGAGCTGCGGGAGATCGATCGTCGCATTCGCTATCTGCAAAAGCGTCTGCCCGAGCTGAAGGTGGTCGATGTGCTGCCGGGAAATCGCAGCCAGGTGTTCTTCGGGGCCTGGGTCACGCTGGAGAACGCCGAAGGCGCAAGGGTCAGCTATCGCATCGTCGGCGGCGACGAATTCGACCCCAAGCGCAACTGGATCAGCGTGGACGCCCCCCTCGCCCGGGCGCTGCTCAAGCGCTCGATCGACGATGACTTGGTGGTGCAGACCCCCGGCGGCGAGGCCCGTTACTGTATCGTCGACGTGCGCTACGAGCCGGCCGGCTGACACGCCGCCACGCCACCGGATGAAGGTCGATCGCGCCGATTCCGGCAGCCGCGAGCCGCGCGCCGACCCTCAGCCCTCCCGGTCCGACAGATAGCGGCAGAAGGTCTCGCGAGTCGCAAGCGCCCCCACCAGACCCAACACCGAGACCCCGGCCATGATCCAAACGCCCGGACCAAAACCGGCCAGCGCCGTGGGCGCTCCGTCTTGCGCGCGGTCAATCGCCCATCCGACCACCGGTTGCAGGATCGCGGTGCCGAGAAATGCGCCGGTATTCACCACGCTGGTTGCCATGCCGGAGAGTGCGTGCTGGTTGACCTCCTTGGCGCATGCCCAGGTCAGGGTGAACGCCGACGCGCCCAGACCCATGGCAAGAAACAGGGGATAGCTCAAGCTCGGCGGTAGCTGCCATCCCAGTGCCAGCGGGACCCAGCACACCAGGTAGAGTCCGCTGGCGAGGAGTAGCACCGGTTTGCGCCGGCCCACGCGGTCCGACAGGGTGCCGATCACGAACGCGCCCACCGCGAACCCGGCAAGCATCAAGCTGGTGTGCGCGGTGGCGGTGGCGAGATCGAATCCATAGCCGTCGCGCAGAAGTGGCACCGCCCACAGGCCGGCGAAGGTAAAGAAGGTCCCGCCGAAGCCCAGATTCACCAGAAAACCAGGCCAGGTATAGCGGTTTCGCAGCACCAGCAGCAGACCGTCGTACCAGTGACCTTCGTGCACGAGGTGCGCCGGCTTGCCGTCGAGCTCACGCATGCTCGGGAGATCCGCGTGAGCCGGATCATCCCGCACCAGCAGCCACGCCAGCACGGCCAGCACCAGCGACAGGATGCCGACGATCACGAAGACCGTACGCCAGGAGACGAATCCGAGCGCCCAGGCCAGCGGACTCGCCGCCAGGACCGCGCCGATGTTGCCGGTGAGGATGGTGAGGCCGCCGAGCGAGCCGAAGTGCCGCTCGCTGAACCACGCGGCATTGAGCTTGAGCATGGCGATGAAGGTCACCGACACGCCCAAGCCGACCAGCAACCGACCCACCGATGCGATCGCAAGCGTAGGCGCCAGCCCGAATAGGAGCGAGCCGATCCCGGCAACGACGCCGCCGAGGGCGACGATCTTCCGCGGTCCGAGTGTATCGACCAGGACCCCGGTGGGGATCTGCATCAGGGTGTAGAGCCAAAAGTAGGTTGCGGCCAACCCGCCGAGCGCCGCCGAGCTGGCGTTGAAGGTGCTCTGGAGGTCGCCCGAGATCGCGGCAGGTGCAAACCGATGGAAGAACGAGAGCACGTATAGCATTCCGACGATCGAGAATGCCGTCCAGCGCAGTCGCGCCAAGTGTGCCCGTTGGTGAGACTCAAGCATGGCGCCGCAAGACCCCGTTTCGCCGCCGGCGCACGCGTGCGCAATTGCCGCCCGGCCCCGCGAGGCGGCGGCGTTTGTCGAGCCGATCTCCCGCGCGCCCCCGCTGCGAAGACCAAACGCCGCGGCGCCAAGGCATCACGCCTTCCGGTCGCTCCGACCGGGCTCCGGCAAGTCTTCGTAGCCGGTAACCATCGCCCGCAGGTACTCGTACCAGGGGTGTCCGGTAGTGGCGGACATGTAGACGTGCGCGATCAAGAACACCAGCAGCGCGAACGCCGCCGCCACATGCACCCAAGCGACATAGGTCAGCGGCAGCGCCTGGCCGAGGCCGGTGCCCTTCCAACTCGTGTAGAACATCAGCAGCAGACCCGAGATCCAGATTGCCGGGGCGATCAATGCCTTGAACCCAAAATAGACGAGTCGTTGCAGTGGGTTGTGCTTGGCCCCGCGACTGGTGACATAGGGCTTGGCCTCACCGGAGAAGATCCCGTAGACGTAGTAGAGCATCATCGACAGCAGGCCCTTCGAGGTCGGCACGTACTGCCGCCACTCGCCGGTCGTGAGATGCCAAAAGATCGCGAGCACCCACAGCCCGATCAGCGTCCAGGCAAGGACTTGGTGGTACTCGTAGGCGTTCTCAAAGCCGAAGACCCGATACGTCCCGTGGATCTCGAACCCGGTCAGCAGCAGACCGAAAATCAGCACCGTCTGAGTCCAGTGCCAGAAACGCTCGAAACCAGTAAAGATCTTTACCTTGCTCATCGGGTGCCCCTCAAGCGTGCTTCTTGCCGAAGAATAAACGCACCAGCCCGTGCAACAGCACGGCGGCAAGCGTCGCCGCCACCAGGAGCCACCCGATGCGATCGATCCAGGGATTGCTGTCGCGTCCAGGCATGTAGAAGCCCGGCAGATTGGCCAGACGCCCATCCTTTGCGTGGCAATCCGAACAGCCCAAAGCCTCGTCGGCCGGCGCCACCATGTGGGTGATGGGCCAGAACATCTCGGTCTCGGCAAATCCGTAGTCGCCGCTGAAATCCGCGTCGGTCACCCCCGCGGCCTTGGCCTCGGACATGCCGGCGGCCAGCGCCTTGCCCCAATCGAAGCTCTTCCACAACGCCGCATCGTCCTTTCCGAACATGTGCACGGAGAGCAGGATGTTGTTGACCTTGTCGAAGGGCTGCTTGCCTCGCATGACCTTAAAGGGCCAAATACGCGCATTGGGGTCGTCGTAGCTGCCTTCCAGCCGATTGAGCTGAACGACACCGCTGGTGTCGATCGGATCGCCGACCATGGTGAAGCGCACGGCGCCGTCGAACCAGAAGTACTCGGGCACGACGTCTTTGCCTAGCTTGAAATCGCCCTTCATCCCGTCGTAGATCACCTGGCCCTGCTCGTCCTTCTGGACCAGCGGCTTTCCATCGTCCCCTTTCCGCCCCGCCGACGACCAGTCCCACCACAGCTTGGTGGCCTTGCCGCCGCGGGCGAATGCCGGGATGTGGCATGTCTGGCACGCGACTTTATCTACGTGGTCGTTGAGCTTGTTGTCGAGCTTGCCGGGATGCGGTGCGGCGCCGTGACAGGACTCGCACGAGGCGCGCGTCTCCTTGACCCCCGGAACGGCGACTCCACCGAGATCCTTGGCCGTCATCTGATAGCGGCTGCCCGCCTGCTGATGATTGATGAAGGTGTGGCAGGTGGAGCAGCTGTAGTTCAACCCGTCCACATCCATGTGCACGTCGAGCGCCTTGGCCGGCGCCGTCAGCGAGGTGTCCATGTCGCCGTGCTTCACCGCATCGCCTCCGCCGCCCTTGAAGTGACAGGCCCCACAGGTCGCGCGGCTGGTCTTGCCCACATGCTGCGCCACCTTGGTCAAATCCGGTGCCTTGATCACCTTGCCCATGAACGGCGTATCCACATAAGGCGGATGGCCGGCTCCGGTCGGGAACTTCACGTAGCTCCCGGTGGTGTCGTGGCACACCAGGCAGTCGATGTTCTCGTTGGAGGAAAAGTCAAAGCTGTCGTCCTTCCAGCCGTAACCCGCATGACAGCTCGTACAGCGCGCGTAATTCGAGACCAGGGTCCCGCAGAAGTTATTGGTCAGGTAGCGCTTGCCGAGCTTTTGACCCGTCGCGGGGTGGGCGTACTCCCAGGTCCAGTGGATCGATTGGTGGATCTGCGCCGCCGCTTCGGTATGGCAGCCGAGACAGGCACGCGTCACCTCGGGGCCGGACGCGAACGCCACTTGCAGCTCGTCGAATTTGGAATGATCCGCGGTGGAAGCCTGCTTGGTGACGACCTGCTTGGGGACGTCGGACGGCTTGGAGACCTCGGCCCCGGCGGAACCCGCCAGCGCCATCCCCAGGGCGATCAGCCACCATCCGGATACGAAAAAGCGTTTCACGGGTACCCCCTTTATCGGTGCTTGGCCTATCCCTGCCGGCCACGGCGCGATCCAGCGCACGTGTAGCGGCAATTTGCCGCGACTACGTTAAGCCGAATCGAGGACCTATTGCGCTGAGTTGGATCAACGAGCAGGCCGATCAAGCGCACCAAACAACAGGATCGCGCGCCGATGCACACTTGAGCGCGGCGCGGTCGAGCCACCTTAAGACACATAAAGCCCGGGAAATCAGCGATGCTGGAGCTGGTCGATGTGCCGGATGGCTCGATCCAGAAAGGTCTCGATCTGCTCGGCCGGCACCCGATCGAATAGCCGATAGACCAGCCACTGATCGCCGCGGCCCTCGATGAACCAACCAGAGTCCGCCACCAGCCCGTCGATCGCCGAGCTGGTGAATACCCGTCGCATGGCCGCATCGTCCCGACCCAGGAGCATGTACTCCTTGCGGAAATCGTCGCGGCCGTCGAACGTCACCGGCAGCAGTCCGAAGCGGCCGCCGACCGGGCGGATCGGTTGGCCGGTCGGGCTCAGGTCGAAGTCCGGCAGCGGACTCCCGGGCCGCTGTAGCCAGACGATGGTCTGCAAGCGGTTTTCGATTTGACCGACATCCGCCGTCGGCAGCGCCCGGCTGGCCTCGTCGCCCATGCCCGCCAGGTAGCCGAAACCGAACAGCGAAACCCGATACCCGTCGCGCTCGCCGTCGAGCCGATTGAGTATGAGCGGTTGACCCTGGGTGAAGAGATAGAATCCGGCCTGATCGAGCGTGTCGGGCAGCGGATGCTGTCCCCCGGTGAATGCGAAACCGATTTCGGCCGCAACATCCGCCAACGCGTCCCGCCGCCGGCCCTCGACGTAGAGCGCGACCACGACGATGAGAACCGCAACCGCGATGAACACGACCATACCCACGCGCCTGGTCACCCCGCTAGCCGCCGAAACCTAGCGGCGCATCCGCGCGCGTCGATCCGCGCGTTTTTGCCGGAGACGCATCAGTGTCCACACCGGCCCCGAAATCGCGTAAATGAGGAACCCCAGAAACAGGACCGTCGGGGGATGCATGACCAGCACCGCGAACCCCAGCATCACCATCACCGCGAGCACGAACGGCACGCGACCCTGAACATGCAGTTGTTTGAAGCTGAAGTAGCGGAAATTGCTGACCATCAGCAGACCGGCCCCGGTGGTGATGATCGCAAGCAGCCACGACACGTCGCTACCCGCGATCTGCTCGTCGGCGCCAATCCACACCGCACCGGCGATGAGCGCCGCGGCCGATGGGCTTGGCAAGCCCTGGAAGAAGCGCTTGTCGACCGTTGCCGCCTGGGTGTTGAAGCGCGCGAGACGCAGTGCCGCGGCCGCGGTATAGACAAAGGCCGCGAGCCAACCGACCTTGCCCAATCCGCCGAGTGCCCAGTGGTAAGCCACCAGGGCCGGCGCCACCCCAAAGGCAACCATGTCGGAGAGGCTGTCGTATTCGGCGCCGAAGGCGGTTTGGGTATGGGTCAGGCGGGCGACCCGTCCGTCGAAGCCATCCAACAACATAGCCGTGAAGATCGCGAGCGAAGCGGCCTCGAATCGACCCTGTGTCGCCGCCAATACGGCGTAGAAGCCCGCAAACAGCGCCGCCGTGGTAAACAGATTCGGCAGCAGATAGATGCCGCGCGGGCGCTTGCGGACCAAGGGATCTTCTTCCATTCTAAATCGACCAGACCAATGGTGACAGTTTAAAGCATAAGCCCGCTCCGGCCACGGGGGGCCGGACATCCTCGAGCGCGTTACGCGCCGGAAGATGGAGCAAATCGAGAGTCGCGCCTCTCGGGCCGCGAGCCTATCAAATGCCGTTAGGGCATATTATCAGCATCCCTTGGGCCATGATCGAAACGCGGGCGATACCCATCGTATTACACCCGCATTCTGGAATACACTTCGGTCACGCGCTCTCCGCAGCGTCCTCGTAGCCGCTTACGTTCACGGGAGAAGACATGAGCCTGCTGCAGTCCCGACCGCCGCTGCCAAGCGACGACAAGCGTTGGAAGCTGGTCAACGCCACGATGCGCCGCAACGGCTACGCCGGAAATTCCCTGATCGAGACGCTGCACAGCGTGCAGAGTGCCTTCGGTTTCCTGGACGAAACCGCAATGAAATTCGTCGCGGGGTCGCTGGACCTGCCCCTGAGCAAGGTCTACGGCGTCGCGACCTTTTACCATCTGTTCATGCTCAAACCGAAAGGGCGCCACGCCTGCGTGGTGTGCACCGGAACCGCCTGCTACATCAAAGGGGCGGGATCGCTGGTGGATGGGATCGAGCAGCGTTTCGATGTCCGTCCCGGCGAGACCACGACCGACGATCGGCTCTCCGTGCTCACTGCCCGCTGCGTAGGCGCCTGCGGTCTCGCACCCGCCGCCGTCGTCGACGGGGAAGTGGTGGGCAGGCAAACCACCGACGTCCTGATCGCCGCACTGGAGGGATTGAGCTGACATGAATCTCGACGATCTCGCAGAAAAGGCGGAGCAGTTCCGTGCCGGGGACACCGGCGTGGCCCACGAGGTACGCGTCTGCACGGCGGCCAGTTGTTTGTCCTCCGGCGCCCAACCGGTGCTCGAGGCCCTGGCCGCCCAGTGCGGGGAAGGCGGGTCTTGCCGGGTCAAGGAGGTCGGCTGCATGGGGCTTTGCTCGGCCGGTCCGCTGGTCGCGGTCGCCGAGCCGACCGCGGATCTGAGCGCGTCCGTGCTGTATCGCGACGTCACGGCGGAAGATGCGCCGGACATCCTGGCCAGCGTCGGCTCGGCCCCCGTCGAACGACTGCGTACTCCAACCGAGCACCCCTTCTTCGCTCGCCAGCAGCGCATCGTGCTGGAGAACTCCGGCATCATCGATCCCAACAGCTTCAAGGGCTACGTCGCCGTCGGGGGCTATGCCGGCCTAGTGCGTGCGTTGAGCGAGATGACCCCGGCCGACGTGCTGCGCGAGGTGACGGCGAGTGGATTGCGCGGGCGCGGCGGCGGTGGCTATCCGACCGGCCTCAAGTGGTCCACGGTCGCCAAGACGATCGCGGACCAGAAATACGTCATCTGCAACGCGGACGAGGGCGATCCCGGCGCCTTCATGGACCGGGCGGTGCTGGAGTCCGACCCCCATCGGGTGTTGGAGGGTATGGCGATCGCCGCCTACGCCATCGGCGCGAACAAAGGGTACGTCTATGTGCGCGCGGAGTACCCGCTGGCGGTGGAGCGCATCCAGAAGGCGATTCGCAAGGCCAAGCGCGCCGGATTCATGGGCACCAACGTCTGCGAGACGCAGTTTGCATTCGACGTCGAGATCCGTCTCGGCGCCGGCGCCTTCGTGTGCGGCGAGGAGACCGCGCTGATGGCCTCCATCGAGGGCAACCGCGGGCAACCGCGGCCGCGACCGCCCTACCCCGCCCAGTCCGGGCTGTGGGGCTATCCGACACTAATCAACAATGTCGAGACCTTCGCCAACATCGCGCCCATCATCCGCGAGGGCGGCGCATGGTTCGCCGGGATCGGCACCGAGAAATCAAAGGGGACCAAGGTCTTCGCGCTTGCCGGGACGATCTGCAACACCGGCATCATCGAAGTGCCCATGGGGACGACCCTGCGCGACATCGTCGAGTCGATCGGCGGCGGGATCCCCGATGGTCGCGCCTTCAAGGCGGTCCAGACCGGCGGCCCGTCCGGTGGCTGCGTGCCCGAGCAATATCTGGATACGGCGGTCGATTACGACAGCCTGCGCACGCTCGGGACCATGATGGGATCCGGGGGCATGATCATCATGGACGAGCGTTCCGACATGGTGGACGTCGCGCGCTACTTCATGGAATTTTGCATGACCGAATCCTGCGGAAAATGCATCCCGTGCCGAGCCGGCACCCAGCAGATGCACGGCCTGCTCGACCACATCGCGAACTCGCGCGGATCGCGTCGAGATCTGGCCCTTTTGGAAGAGCTGTGCGAGGTGGTGCAGGCAACGAGTCTGTGCGGACTGGGCCAGACGGCACCGAATCCCGTTCTCAGCACATTGCGGCACTTCCGCAACGAATACGAGGAGAAGCTGGTCGACTAGGGAAACGCTGATTTAAAGCGTTCCCGTCCGGGCCAGGGATGGCCCGGCATTTTCAAGCACCTCAAGTGCTTGAAAACGGAGCGATCCGAGAGTCGCGCCTCTCGGATCGCGAGCTGCTTAAAGCGACGGAAGGCTTTAATCAGCGTCTCCCGAGGGGCGACGCAGACAGCCGAACGTCGTCGTGTCCCCGTCGATGTCGGCGCGTGTGCTCAGGAGACCGGTGGTCGAGCCTCCGTGCCGATCAAGCCCGGCAGACGGACGGACCGGAAGGGTGCAAGCGTTTCCAGCACCGCGGGAAATCCGGCCCTATCGTCCGGGCCGCAATTTTTATGAAACAGGAAAGCGACGAGTAAGCATCCATGCCTCAACCGTCTCCGCAATCCCAAGTGCGTGTCGTCACGCTCAAGATCAACGACAAGGATCTCTCCGCGCGAGAGGACGAGACCATAATCGAGGTCTGCCGCGAAAATCAGATCCCGATCCCGAGCCTTTGCTATCTCGACGGACTCTCCGTCTGGGGTGCCTGCCGACTCTGCGTCGTCGAGGTCGCGGGCTCGAGCCGCCTGCTCGCGGCCTGCTCGACCCGCGTCGCCGAGGGCATGCAAATCAATACCGATACGCCCAACCTCCGGCGCTATCGACGCAGCATCGTCGAGCTGCTGTTCGCCGAGCGCAACCACGTGTGCTCGGTGTGCGTCTCGAATGGACACTGCGAGCTCCAATCGTTGGCGCAATCCTGCGGCGTCGACCACGTCCGAGTCCCCTATCGCAGCGCCGCCTACGACGTGGATAGCTCGCATGAGATGTTTCGCATCGACCACAACCGCTGCGTGCTCTGCACCCGCTGCGTTCGCGTGTGCGAGGAAATCGAAGGCGCACATACCTGGGACGTCCAGGGTCGCGGTAGCGACTGTCGCGTCATCACCGACTTGGCGCGTCCCTGGGGCGAGAGCGAGACCTGCACCAGCTGCGGCAAATGCGTGCAGGTATGTCCGACCGGTGCCCTGGTGAAACAGGGAACCTCGGTCGGAGAAATGGTCAAAGACCAGCACTTCCTGCCCATACTCGCCCGCCGGAGGCACGCACTGTGAGCGCCCCACCGAGAATTACGGTTGCGACCGCCTGGCTGGACGGCTGCTCCGGCTGCCACATGTCGTTTCTCGACCTCGACGAACGGCTCGTGGAGCTCGCCACGAAGGTCGATATCGTCTACAGCCCGCTGGTCGACTCCAAGGAGCTTCCGGAGATGGTCGACGTCGGCATCCTCGAGGGTTCGGTGAGCTCCGAGGACGATCTCGAAAAGGCCCGCGAGTTTCGCCGCCACTGCAAGCTTCTGGTCAGCCTCGGGGATTGCGCCGTTAACGGCAATGTCCCGGCCATGCGCAATCGCTACAAGCTGGACGCGGTGCTGGAGCGCTCCTATCGCGAGAATGTGGCGCTGCAGCCGCAGATCCCGTTCAATGGCGTGCCCCCATTGCTCGAGAAGGTTAAACCGATTCATGGCGTCGTTGACGTCGACGTGTTCGTTCCCGGGTGCCCGCCGTGCGCGGACGCGATCTGGTACGTATTGAACGAGCTGATCGAAGGCCGCACCCCGGACCCCAGCGAGGTCACCCGGTTTGGGGCTTGAATCGCCATTCGCCCGCCGTGCCCAACCAGCGCCGCAACCATGTCTGTACCGGTTCGCGCTGGCCGCGGCATTGCTCGCTCCGGTCTACTCGGCGAGTGCCGACGACCCACGGATGGACGCCTTGGAGCAACGGTTGAATCAGCTCAGCGAGCGGGTCGAGGTCCTGGAGCAGCTTAAGCGGCCGGCGGATGTTCCGTCCGCGACTGCGACCAAGGCCAAATCCGGAGAGGTGAGCTGGCATTTCGGCGACTATCTGCAAGGGTCGCCGTTCAGCGTCCTGCAACATGAATTCGACCGCGCATCCGGTCAGGTCGACCTGCTGCTCGACGTCACGGGCGTGATTCCGGATGCAGGACGCTGGCAGGGTGTCGTGCCCGGCGACGCCGTTCCGATTCGGCTCATTGCAAGACTCGCGGATTCGAGCACGACCCCTCCGATCGCATTCGAGCTGAACCGCGGCGCACGTTTCGAGGCCGGCTCGCGTCTCCACGTAATGGCCTGGCTCGACCCCGTAACGGCGAGCGGAGCGCGCATGCTGCAGATCGAGCACGTCGAGCCGAAGGACCGGGGGGCGAATACGCCATGAGCCGCTGCCGGCGCGGATATACAACCGAGGCGTCTCTGCACGCCCCTGCCACGGCCCAACGGCCGCTCCTATCGCCAATCGAGATTTAGGCAATGACCGCAACCGAATACGACGCAGCCGACGCCGGCGTGATCATCGCGATCCTCGAACGTGTGCGCACGCAGCGCCTGCCCCGAGCCCTCGATATTAAAGGCAAGGTGGATCGGGGCGAAAAGCTGGACGACTACGACATCGAGTTTCTTGAGCAGGTATTCTGCGACGCGAACGACTTGAGACCAATCTGCGACCGTCACCCGGAGCTCCACGAAATCGCCGGCCGAATGATTCATCTCTACCACGAGATCACCGACAAGGCCCTGCACAACGAGGGCAATTTAGCCTCGTAGCCAAGCATCGCAGGCCACAACACTTCCAGTCCCCCGGGGATAGCATCCATGAGCCGCACTGTTACCATCGAACCGGTCACCCGCATTGAGGGCCACGCCCGAATCACACTGCAGCTCGGCGAAACGGGCGACGTGGAGGACGCGAAGTTCCACCTCACCCAGTTCCGCGGGTTCGAGAAATTCTGCGAGGGCCGTCCCTACCGCGAAATGCCCGCGCTCACCGCACGCACCTGCGGAATCTGCCCGGTGAGCCACCTGCTGGCATCCAACAAGGCCTGCGACCACCTGCTATCCGTGAGCATCCCGCCCACCGGCGAGAAGCTGCGCCGAATCATGAACCTCGGTCAGCTGACCCAGTCGCACGCCCTGTCGTTCTTTCATCTCTCGTCTCCCGACCTGCTGTTGGGCTGGGACTCGGACCCGGCAACGCGCAATATCTTCGGGGTCATGCGTCAGGATCCGGCCTTGGCCAGAGACGGCATCCGCCTGCGCCAGATTGGACAGTCCATCATCGAGACCCTCGGCGGCAAGAAGATCCATCCTACCTGGGTCGTGCCCGGCGGGGTCAATGAGCCATTGACCCAGGAAAAGCGCGACTCGATGCTGAAGATGATCCCCGAGGGGCTGGAGATCGCCAAGCGAACCTATGCGTTCTTCAAGACACTGGTGCCGAAATTCCGGCACGAGGCCGATCACTTCGGGAACCAGCCGACCTTGTTCCTGAGCCTGGTGACGCCCAAGGGCAACCTGGAGCATTACGACGGGTTCATCCGTATCAAGGACGCCCGCGGGCGTATCGTCGAGGACATGGTCCCGCCAGTCGAGTACGAGCGGCTGATCGGTGAAGCGGTCGAGGACTTCAGCTACATGAAGTTCCCCTATTACCGACCCATGGGCTATCCGAAAGGCATCTATCGGGTCGGACCCCTCGCGCGGCTAAACAACGTCGACGCCTGCGGCACCCCCTTCGCCGACGTCGCACTGGCCGAGTTTCGGATGCTCCAGGAATCCGGGCCCATCAACAGCAGCTTCCACTACCACTACGCACGTCTGGTGGAGATCATCTTCGCCCTGGAGATGATGGAACGACTCCTCAAGGACCCGGAGATTCTCGACACCCGCGTACGCGCCCGCGCCCGCAGCAACCGCTACGAGGGCATCGGCGTGTCGGAGGCCCCGCGCGGTATCCTCATGCACCACTACCGCATCGACGACGACGGGCTGATCACCTGGGTCAATCTGATCATCGCCACCGGCCACAACAACCTGGCGATGAATCAAAGCATCCGCCAGGTGGCCGACACCTACGTGGACGGCAATCACCTTCAGGAGGGCATGCTCAATCGGGTCGAGGCAGTGATCCGCTGCTACGACCCCTGTCTGTCGTGCGCGTCGCACGCCTTCGGCCAGATGCCGCTCGAGGTCGAGCTCGCGGACGCATCCGGACGGGTTGTCGATCGGCTCACACGCGGCTAGTCGGACCAGAGAAGCTCACCGTTTGGACGCACAGGTGCTCATCATCGGCTACGGCAGCCCGATCCGCGGCGACGACGCCATCGGGCCGCTGGCCGCGGACCGACTGGAGAACGAGGGGCTGCCGCCCGGGGTCGAAGTCATCTCGCGCCACATCCTGACGGCCGAGCTGGTCCCGGAGATCGTCAACTGCGATCGCGTGATCTTTCTGGATGCCGCCGCGGTTGGCGAGCCGGGCGAGGTGCGCTGCCGGCGCCTTCAACCGGACGACCGTGCGATCTCGACCATGGCGCATTTCCTCGACCCGCGCGAGCTGCTCGCTTGGTGCGCGGCGCTCTATGATCGCGTGCCGGAAGCCTTTCTGATCACCGCCTGCGGCGAGTCGTTCGATTATTCCAGCTACAGCCTCAGCGAAACCGGTGAACGTGCGCTCGTGCCGATGCTGGAGCGAACGCGCCGGTTGCTTGGCGGTGCCGACGTTGCCGATTGCGGCGAGGAGCCGAGGTCCTACCCCCTCGTCACCGCGTAGCGCAGAGGTGGATCCGCTCCGCTTGATCCACCCTACCCTTGGGGCCGGATTATCGCATCGTTGCGCTTCGTTCCTTGCTTGCCCCCAGCGATGTTGTCGGGCCTGTGATACTCGTAGGGTGGAACAAGCGCAGCGGTTCCACCAATTGGGGCAAGCGACCCGGGCGCCGGGTTATCGCATCCTCGCGCGTCATTCCTAGCTAATCCCAATCGATGTTGTCCGGCCCTATGATCCTCGTAGGGTGGAACAAGCGCAGCGGTTCCACCAAATCGCTAGGCCAAGGCCGGATAATCCGTGTAGCCCTCGGCGCCTCCACCGTACAGCTTGTCTTCCTGCAGCGGGTTGAGCGGCGCGTCCTCGCGCATCCTGCGCACTAAATCGGGATTGCTGATGAACGGTCGACCGAAGGCGACCAAGTCGGCTTCGCGGGCTTCGATCACCCGCTCCGCTTCCGCCGCGTCATAGCCGTTGTTCACCATGAAACAGCCCTTGAATCGCTTCCGCAGGGCGCCGTAGTCGAATGCCTGGGCGGCATCCTCGGGCTCGCGCGCACCGCCCGTTTCGCCCAGAATCAAGTGAATATAGGCAACCCCCATGGGGTCCAATCGGTCGATCAGATGGCTGTAGAGCGTCTGCGGGTCGCTGTCGCGCGGGGTGTCGTTGAAGGTCGTCATGGGGCTCAAGCGGATACCCGTGCGCCCCGGTCCGGCCACCTCGCAGACCGCCCGCATGACCTCGAAGACCAGTCGTACGCGATTCTCCACGCTGCCCCCATAGGGACCTTCCCGGTCGTTTACGCTGTCGCGCAGGAATTGCTCCAAGAGGTAATTGTTGGCGCAATGTACCTCGACGCCGTCAAATCCGGCGTCCATGGCGCAGCGCGCCGCGTGCCGATAGTCGGCGATCAGCGCGGGGATTTCATCGTCGTCCAGCGCGCGTGGCGGCGAGACATCGGCAAAGCCCGTGGCTACGAAGGTCATCGCATTCGGCCGCCGGCTGGTCGAAGACACCGGGGCGGCGCCATCGGGCAACAAGGAGATGTGCGAGATGCGACCGACGTGCCAGAGCTGGAGAAAAATGCGGCCTCCGGCGCCATGCACCGCGTCCGTGACCCGACTCCAGGCTGCCACTTGCTCGGGGCTGTAGATCCCGGGCGTATCCAGGTATCCCTGCCCCATCGGACTGATCTGGGTCGCCTCCGCGATGATCAGCCCGGCGCTGGCGCGCTGGCGGTAATACTCGATCGCGAGCTCGCCGGGCTTCAGGCCGACCGAGCGGTTTCGGGTCAATGGGGCCATAACTATACGGTTGGGCAGCGCAACATCGCCCAATTGAATGGGGTCGAACATCGAGGGCATTTGGTTCTCCTAAGTTTGGTGGTTGCCCGGTCTGCGCTAGTCAACTTCGGCAGCCGAGTCCTTTGAAACGAGTACGATGATTGCGAGACTGCAACCTAGGATCCGCCCACGGCGGCAGATTTCAAGTCGATCCCGCACTCACCGGCTCGGATCGGGGTACAGTGACCACGTCCGAGGCTTTCTTGGAAATGGACGGTAAACCGATGAATTCACGCCACACACTCGCGCTCTCCTTGGCCATCCCCGGGGTGATCCTCGTCGCCGCCGCGCCATTTCTCTCCGGCGGCACCCACTTGGTGGCGAACGATCCGACCGATGCCGTGCAGGTTACCGAGCTCGTCGCCACCAGCGGCGGCGACGTACTTGCGGGCACCGAGGCGGGAGAAGTCTGGCGCCTTCGCGACCGGGCATGGACTCGCGAGGACTTGGATCTCGGGGGTCACCCGGTAATGGCCCTCCTGGACGAACCGGACCGCACGCCGGTGGGAACGTCCGCCGGAGTCTACTACGCCGAGCCCGGCGCGGCACCGCTCAAGGAGCGAGTCGGCAGTCTGCTGCGGGTCGATCGAGGTCTGTTGGCGGGAACCGCCGGCGGCGTGCGCCTCCTCGCCGACGGCATTTGGGGCACCCCCGGGCCGACCGCCAGCATCTACAGCCTGTTCGCTCAACGGCGCGGCGATGGCGATTGGCTGCATGCGGGCACGGTC
>JBGSTR010000483.1:0-7039 GCA_041736365.1 Chromatiaceae bacterium
GGCGGATTGCGCCGCGCGCCGCGGGTCGGGCGCTGGCGAGCGGCCCATCAATCGTGACGATAGCCGAGGCTGACGAGCGCCGCCTCGTCGCTGGACCAGCTCTTCTTGACCTTGACCCAAACCTCCAGGTGCACCGGACAACCGAACAGCTTCTGCATCTCCTGGCGCGCCTGACTCGCGGTGGCCTTCATCGCCCCGCCCTGTTTGCCGATGAGGATCGCCTTCTGGCCTTGGCGCTCGACCCAGATCAAGGCATTGATCCGGTAACGCCCGTCGTCCTCCTCGAAGCGCTCGATCTCCACCGTGGTGCGATAGGGGAGCTCCTCGCCATAGCGCTGCACGAGCTGCTCGCGCAGCAGCTCCGCGGCGAAGAAGCGCTCGGAGCGGTCGGTGATCTGGTCTTCGGGATAGATCGGCTCGCCGGCCGGCAACGCCGCCAGCACCGCCTGCTCCAGGACCTCGATCTGATCTCCGCGGGCGGCGGAAACGGGGACTAGATCGCGGAAGGCGTGGCGCTCCCCGAGCTCCTGCAGAAACGGCAGCAGGCGTTCCTTTTCGGCGACGGTGTCTACCTTGTTGACCACCGCGATCACCGGGACCCCCGCCGCGGCGACGGCCTCCAGTGCCGCCCCGTCCTCTACGGTCCAACGCAGGGCCTCCACGACGAACAGCGCCAGATCGGTGTCGCCGATGGCGGAGCGGGCGGTTCGGTTGAGATAGCGGTTCAGTGCGCTGCCGCCGCGATCGTGGATGCCGGGGGTGTCGACGAACAGTATCTGGCCGCCGGGACGGGTCTTGATGCCGAGGATACGGTGGCGGGTGGTCTGCGCCTTGTGCGAGGTAATCGCCAGCTTCTGGCCGAGGATGCGGTTCAGCAGCGTCGATTTGCCGACATTCGGACGTCCGATGATGGCGACATAGCCGCAGCGAGCGGCGGTTGGATCGGACGGGGCGATTGAATCAGACATGGTCGATACGCTCCAGCATGGCCGCGGCGGCGTCCTGCTCCGCCCGCCGGCGGCTGCTGCCCTCGCCGCGGCTGGTCAGCCGGTCGTCGGGGAGCACGCAGGCCACGACGAAGCTCTGGGCGTGCTGGTCGCCGTGAATCGCGACCACTTCATATTCCGGCAGCGGTCGCCGGCGCGCCTGCAGCAGCTCCTGGAGCCGGGTCTTCGGGTCCTTACCCGCACGCTCAAGCGCGACCAGCGAGAGCGGATCGCGAAACAGCCTTAGGGCGACCTCACGCGCGCTAGCATAGTCGCTGTCGAGGTAGACGGCACCGAAGACCGCTTCCAGGGCGTCGGCAAGAATCGAGTCGCGCGTGTGACCGCCGGTGCGCAGCTCCCCGCTCCCGAGTCGGAGATAGGGCCCGAGGTCGAGGGCTCGCGCGAGTCCCGCCAAGGCATCGCGCTTGACCAGCGAGGCGCGCATACGGCTGAGGGTGCCCTCGTCGGCGTCGGGAAAGGCAGCCACCAGGGTCTCGGCGATCACGAAACCGATCAGGGCGTCGCCGAGGAACTCCAGTCGCTCGTTGTTCGTCGCGCCGAGGCTGCGATGGGTCAATGCCTGCGCGAGCAGGTCGCCGTCTTTAAAGCAGTAACCCAGCGAGGCGATGAGCTGCTCGAGGTCGCCGTTCACCGTGACGGAATTGCCACGGCGTGATCGAAGGTCAACACCACGTCGATGTTCCCAAACAAGTGTTGGCGCTGCTCGTAGTGGAGGGTCACGTCCAGGGTGCCGTCGCTGCGCTTTTCGAATTTAAAATCCTTGGGGGTCACGTGTCTGGCGCTGTTCACATCGATACGCCGGAAGATCAGGTCGGTGACGCCGCGCTTGCCCTCTTCCGCCGCCTCCGGCGAGCTGGCGACGTTGTCCATGATCGACTTCAAGGTCCAGAAGTTGAGATACATCGGCCCCAGCCTGAGCGCGACCGTGACAATAAAGGCGGCGAGGACCAGGACGAACAGGATGCCGATCATCCCGATTCCGCGTTGTAGCGCCCGCATGGCTCTCGCCCTCCGATCAGTGAATGACGGTGCCGAGGCGGCTCCACTCGACCGCGAAGCCGTCGCGCGCCCCATCCCAGTGCATCCATATGGCAAACGCCTTGCCCACCAGATTATGGTCGGGGACAAAGCCCCAGCAGCGACTGTCGTTGCTGTTGTCGCGATTGTCGCCCATCACGAAATATTGGCCCTCGGGAACCTTGATCGGACCATAGGCGAGCACCCGGCAGCCCGGCGGCAGGTCCGGCGCGCCCGAGCGGACCAGGATTCGGTGCTCCACCGTGTCGAGCTTCTCCAGCGACTCCCGTGCCCCGGTCATACCCGCGCCCGAGCCGACCCCGGTGTACTCGCCCACCGGAAATTGGGGGACCGGCTCGCCATTAAGAAAGATCGTCTTGTCCCGATACCAGATCTCGTCGCCGGGGACTCCCACGACGCGCTTGATATAGTCCGTCTTATCGTCCTGCGGATATTTGAACACGACCACATCCCCGTGTTGGGGATTGCCGATCTCGACGATCTTGGTGTTCAGCACCGGCAGTCTCAGCCCGTAGGCGAACTTGTTGACGAGAATGAAGTCTCCGGTCAACAGGGTCGGCATCATGGAGTTGGACGGAATCCGGAACGGCTCCACCAGAAACGAGCGCAGCAGCAGCACGATCAGGATCACCGGGAAGAAGGATCGCGCGTACTCCACGATCAGCGGCTCTCGGGTTGCCGGCGCGGCCCCGAGGGCCGCCCCCTCCGCACCCGCGCGCTCGCTGGCCAAGCGACGGCGTCGCGGCGCGAACAACAGGACGTCAATCAGCCAAATGCCGCCCGTTAAGGCGGTGCCGAGCACCAGGATGGTCGGGAAATCCAAGTTCATATTCCGTCAGACAATGCCCGGAGGTCCGCCATCGATGCGCATTGCGCACCGCGTGGGATCCCGTGCCGGGGGGGGTGAAAAGGATGCCTTGGCCGCCGCCGTATCGAGGGCGGCGCCGCGACGAGCAAGAAGGCCCGTGGTGGGCAAGGACTGCGACAAATCAGAGGGGATCAATTATCCCTGCCCACCTGCAGCACGGCAAGAAACGCCTCCTGCGGGATCTCGACCTTACCGACCTGTTTCATTCGGCGCTTGCCCGCCTTCTGCTTTTCCAGCAGCTTGCGCTTGCGCGTCACATCCCCGCCGTAACACTTGGCGGTGACGTTCTTGCGCAGCGCCTTGACCGTCGTGCGAGCGATGATCTTGCTGCCGATCGCGGCCTGGATCGCGACCTCGAACATCTGGCGCGGTATCAGCTCCTTCATCCGCACGGTGAGGTCGTGGCCGCGCGACTGCGAGACCGCCCGGTGCACGATCACCGACAGTGAATCGACCTTGTCGGCGTTGATGAGCACGTCCAGCTTGACCAAATCCGCGGCCTGAAAGCGCTTGAATTCGTATTCGAAAGAGGCGAAACCGCGGCTCACCGACTTCAGCCGGTCGAAGAAGTCGAGCACCACCTCCGCGAGCGGAAGCTCGTAGCTCACCTGCACCTGGCCGCCCAGGTACTGGAGCTGCTTCTGCACCCCGCGCTTCTCGATGCACAGGTTGATCACGTTGCCCAGATAATCCGGGGGGCACAGGATGTGGGCCTCGATGATCGGCTCGCGGATCTCCGCGACCTTATTGGATTCGGGCAGGTTGGCCGGATTGTCGATGAGAAAAATCTCGCCGTCGTTGCGCAAGACCTCGTAGACGACGGTGGGCGCGGTGGTGATCAGGTCGAGGTCGTACTCGCGCTCCAGTCGCTCCTGGATGATCTCCATGTGCAGCATGCCGAGGAAGCCGCAGCGGAACCCGAAGCCCAGCGCCTGGGAGACCTCCGGCTCGTAGAACAGCGCGGCGTCGTTGAGACGCAGCTTGCTCAGGGCATCGCGCAAGTCCTCGTAGGTATCCGAGTCGACCGGGTAGAGCCCGGCGAACACCCGGGGGCGCATCTCCTTGAACCCGGGGAGCTTGGCGGCCGGCTTGTCCGGCCGGGTCAGGGTGTCCCCCACCGGAGCGCCGTCCACCTCCTTGATGCCGGCGATGAAGTACCCAACCTCGCCCGCGCCGAGGCGATCGCGCTCGGTCTTCTTCGGGGTGAACACGCCGATACTGTCCGCCTGGTAGCTGCGCCCGGTGGACAACACCAACACCTTGTCGCGACGGCGGATCTCGCCGTTGAGCACGCGCACCAGGGACACCACGCCGACGTAGGGGTCGAACCAGGAGTCGATGATCAGGGCCTGCAGGGCCCCGTCGGGATCCCCGACCGGCGGCGGAATCCGCTGCACCAGCGCCTCCAGCAGCTCCGGAATGCCCTCCCCGGTCTTGGCGCTGACGAGCAACGCGTCGTGGGCCTCGATCCCGATGATCTCCTCGATCTCCTTGATCACGCGCTCCGGCTCGGCGGAGGGCAGATCGATCTTGTTGAGCACCGGCAGGACCTCGAGGCCCTGCTCGATGGCGGTGTAGCAATTCGCGACGCTCTGGGCCTCGACGCCCTGGGCCGCGTCGACCACCAGCAGCGCCCCCTCGCAAGCCGCCAACGAGCGGGAAACCTCGTAGGAGAAGTCCACGTGGCCCGGCGTGTCGATGAAGTTGAGCTGGTAGATCTCGCCGTTGTGAGCCTTGTAGTCCAAGGTCACGCTCTGGGCCTTGATGGTGATGCCCCGTTCGCGCTCGAGATCCATGGAATCAAGCACTTGACTCGACATCTCGCGTGCGGTCAAGGCACCGGACGACTGGATGAAGCGGTCGGCGATCGTCGACTTACCGTGATCGATATGGGCGATGATCGAGAAATTGCGGATGTGGCTGAGATCGGTCATTCGGTATGGCGACGTCCGGGGCTGAGAAATGCTATGGGAGCCGGACGCATCGAACGGCCTCGCGGCAACGTGCCTGGCGCGGCGATGGCGGGTGCATGGTCCGTTTGCGGCTGGAGGTTCCTGAAATCCCGGGTCTTGGCGACGCGACCGCAGTCGCATCATAGCAGACGGGCCGAGACCGGCGCACCGCGATCGGCGCCGGTCTCCGCCCACATGACCCTGCCGAGCGAAGACTAGGGTTTCGGCATCCGGATCGGGTAAAACATGCGCCCGTCGCCACGCTGCACCAGCACCGCGAACGATCGTCCGGGCTCGATGCCGTCCAGAATGCGATTGAACCCGGCGAGGTCCTCCACCGATTTGCCGTCGAGCAACAGAATCACGTCCCCGGCCTGCAGCCCCGCACGCTCGGCGGCACCGGCAGTCACGCTCTCCACCAAAACGCCGCCCTTTTCGATGCCGAGCTGCTCGCGCTGCTCATCGGTCAGATCATGCGCCACCACGCCCAGCCGGTTCGACGGCTCCGCCTGCGGCTCGGTCCTGCCTCCGGCAAGCTGCTCGTCGTCCGGCAGCTCGCCGATCACCACATCGACCGCCACCGATTTCCCTTCGCGCAGCACCTCGAGTCGAGCCGTGTCGCCGACGCTGGTCATGCCGACCAAGGGCGGCAGGGCGCTGGACGTCAGGACATCCTTGTCGTTGAACTTGACGATGATATCGCCGGGCCGCAGGTCCGATCCCTTCGCCGGACTCTCGGGCAGCACCTGCGCGACCAGCGCACCCCGCGGTTGGTCCATACCGAAGGTCTCGGCAAGCTCGCGCGTGACGTCCTGGATCAGCACCCCGAGCCAGCCGCGACTGACTCGACCCTTGGTCTTGAGCTGGTCCACCACGTCCATGGCCACATCGATGGGGATGGCGAACGATAGGCCCATGAAGCCACCCGTGCGGCTGTAGATCTGGCTGTTGACGCCGATCACCTCGCCGTCGAGGTTGAACAGCGGACCACCGGAGTTGCCGGGGTTGATGGCGACGTCGGTCTGGATAAACGGCACGTAGTTCTCGCTCGGCAGGCTGCGGCCCTTTGCGCTGACGATGCCGGCAGTGGCGGAGTGCTCGAAGCCGAACGGCGAGCCGATCGCGAGCACCCATTCACCCACCTGCAGATCCTTTGCGGACCCGATCTTCACGCTGGGTAGTCCTTCGGCCTGAACCTTCAATAGTGCGATGTCACTACGCTTGTCGGTTCCAACCAGCGTCGCAACGAACTCTCGCCGGTCGCTGGTGCGCACGATGATCTCGTCGGCGCTCTCCACAACGTGCGAATTGGTCATCACATAGCCATCGGGCGACACGATGAATCCCGACCCGAGCGAGCGCGACTGAAAGTCTTCGTCCGGGGCCGATTCGCCGCCGTCTTCGCCGAAGAAATGCCGGAAGAAATCCTGCAGCGGGCTGTCCTCCGGCAGATCCGGGACGGAGAAGTCCTGCATGCGTTGGGACGCCTTCGTCGTCTGCTTGGTGCTGATGTTCACCACCGCGGGCTCGTTTTCCGCGACCAGTTTGGTGAATTCAGGCAGTCCCTGCGTGGTGGCGAAGGCCGGCGTGAGCGCGAAGATCAAGAGCGCCGCGGCGAGGAACGGTGAACAATTTTCGGGACGCATGGATGCTCCGTGTTGGTCGAGATTCACTACCCGCCCGCGACCGCGCCGAGGCGTCGTCAGGGGCAGAACGATTGGGGCCCATCGGCCGCCCCGGACGCGGGGACCGCGGACACGATCCGGTGGCGAGACACGGGCCGCTGCCCGTCACTCGCCCGCGGGGGAAAAATTGTTGTGGGTGTGGGGCGTCTGCACCCTTACCGAATCGACCGACATGCGCCGCAGAACCACTGCCTGGCGCTCCGGATCGTGCTCGGACTCGGCACTGTAGCGGCGCAGCCAATACAACGCCAGCGCAAATCCCGCCGCCGCGCCGAGCACGCTCAGCCCTTCGGCGTGACTCCCGCCGAGCCTCTGGCCAAAGATGGCACCGCCGATCAGCCCCAGCACCGGCAGCAGATAACCGACCACGGCCGCCCGGAGCAGCCCGCGCTGCGAAACGCCCACCATCACTTGGTCGCCTACAGCGGCCCCCGCCCGGTTTTGCGCAACCAGCCGTGTCGGCCGGCGGCCGAGATAACGCTCCAAAAT
>JBGSTR010000522.1:0-9230 GCA_041736365.1 Chromatiaceae bacterium
CGCTGCAACGCGCGCAACGCATCCGCCATCTGCCGGCGGCTGGTCAGACCGGCGCCGCCCGCGTCGGCGCGGAACTCGCGGTAGCGCGAAAACCACATCACGATCATGGACGCCAGTACCGAAAGAAGGAGTTGCGCGATCATGGTGACGATCCAGTACGCGGGTCCGAATCCCTCCTCGGTGCGGAACACCGCCCGATCGATGACCTGACCGATGATGCGCGCCAGAAACACCACAAAAGTATTCACCACGCCCTGGATCAGGGCCAAGGTGACCATGTCGCCATTCGCCACATGGCTGATCTCGTGGCCGACTACGGCCTCGACCTCCGCCTTCGTCATGCGCTGGAGCAGTCCGGTGCTCACGGCGACCAATGAGTCGTTGCGATTCCAACCCGTGGCAAAGGCGTTGGGCTCCGGCGAGTCGAAGATGCCGACCTCCGGCATCTGAATGCCCGCCTCCTTGGACTGGCGCGCAACGGTCTCGACCAGCCAGCGCTCGAAAGGCGTGCTCGGTTGATCGATGATCTGTACGCCCATCCCGCGCTTCGCCATGGTCTTGGACAGGAACAGGGAGATCAGCGAGCCGCTGAAGCCGATAATGGCGGCGAAGATCAGCAGCGAGCCCATGTCCATTCCGCCGTTGTGCATCAGATAGCTGTCGAGCCCGAGCAGGCGGAATACGACGCTAATGACCACCAGAACAGCGACGTTCGTGGTCAGAAACAGGAGGATGCGCATCATCGATCTAGGCTCCGTGGAGGGCTTACGTACTTTATCGGGAAATTGATATCGGGGCGGCAGCGGCAGGTTAAATAGGCGCGGCGCACCGGCGTCGCCCGCGTCCACTGACATGTGGGCGTCCGCGACGCAACAAAGGTGAGAAAACCCGGTGGACAAACCACCGTCCCGCCGTTAGTATTCCGCGTCTTGTTTTCGGGGCCATAGCTCAGCTGGGAGAGCGCAACACTGGCAGTGTTGAGGTCGGCGGTTCGATCCCGCCTGGCTCCACCAATACCCGAAATCCGGCCGGCCATGCGGGCCGGATTTTTGCTGGCCAACGCCGTTCAAGCATCGCGGCCCCAGCGTACTTGTTTAGTCCCCATCGTCTAGAGGCCTAGGACATCGCCCTTTCACGGCGGCAACCGGGGTTCGAATCCCCGTGGGGACGCCATTTCATCAACGGGTTGCCCAAGGTTCGGGTTGTCCCGGCCTTTTTGTTCGGTTTGGGACCGCTCCGGGAAAAGACCCGGCGCCGGCCCTCGCCATTATCGGCAATCCCCCTCGAAGAGCCCCGTCGCCGTATCTCCGGCAGCCCATCGGCTCGGCGAGGTCTAGCCAATGCACAATGCAAGACCTGACCTGACCCCATGAGCAAAATCATCCCACGCGAGGAGCGCCTGATCGTGGCGCTGGATGTCCCCGACCTGGCCGCGGCCAAGCGCATGGTCAACGACCTGGGCGAGCACGTCCGCTTCTACAAGGTCGGCCTCGAGCTGTTCATGTCCGGGAGCTATTTCGAGCTGGTCGAGTGGCTGCGCGAGCAGGAAAAGCGCGTGTTCTGCGACCTCAAGTTCTTCGACGTGCCGGAGACGGTCGGTCGGGCGGTGCGCAATCTGAAGGACCGCGGCGCGGACTTCGCCACGGTGCACGGCAACGACACCATGCTGGAGGCGGCGGCGCGCGAGAAGGGCGGGCTGAAAATCCTGGCGGTGACGGTGCTGACCAGTCTCGATCGCTCCGATCTCGACGCGCTCGGCTTTCAGTGCGACGTGGAAGAGCTGGTGCTGTCGCGCGCCCGCAAGGCGCTGAAGCTCGGCTGCGACGGGGTGATCTCCTCGGGGCTCGAGGCGGCACGGCTGCGCGCCGATCTGGGCGATCGATTCCTGATCGTGTCACCGGGCATCCGTCCCGTGGACAACCGCCCGGAGGACGACCAGAAGCGTGTGGTCACCGTGGAGCAGGCGTTTCGCAACGGCGCCGACTACATCGTCATCGGACGTCCGATCAAGGATGCCCCGGACCCGGCGGCCAAGGCGCGCGAGATCCAGCAGCAGATCGCCGGGCTCTTCCCCGCGTAGTCCAGGCGCCGTCGCGGCATTTCGGAGCACCGCCTTCTAAGGTCCTTCTGCCCCCGGGGCAGAAGGACTGTCTCTACTGGAGCAAACGCCTAGGGCGCGCAGGGGCCCAGATCGGGCAGGCCGAACGGCGGGTTCACCGGCGTGGCCTTCGGACCCACCAGCACCGGCCTGCCCGCCGGCAAATCCATGCCGAAGCACAGGTGCGTGCCCTCGGCCACGTTGAAGTCGAAACCGTCCAGGAAGCTTGGACGGAGATTGAACCCGTAGCGAACCTGCATTCCACCGTTCAGCACCTGCAACAGGTCGTCGGACTCCACCGAGTATCCGGCCACATCGATGAGGGCCCGGTCCGCGTCGACTTGTCCGACGTAGGTGATCGAGCTCGCACCGCCGCCCGAGGCGCGCACCGAGAAGCTGCGCGTCGCGCTCCCGCAATTCTCCTCCCAAAGATAAAACCCCGCGTTTTTCTTCAGACTGTAGGCGGGCGCGCCACAGGTCGCGATGCGCGGATCATTGTCCAAGATTGTGGCCGTGGCCGTGGCCGTTGCCGCGGTCATTGCCGCACCCGTTACTGTCAGCGCGAGCTGCTCGGTCTCCTCGGGACTGGCGTCGTCGACGATCGGAACTTGAACAAGTTGCTCGCTTTGTCCCGCGACGAAGCTCAGAACACCCGATTGTGCCAAATAGTCCAAGCCCGCCAAGGCCGACCCGTCCGCGGTGGCGTAGCCGACGTCGATCCGCTCGCCCGGGTTGGGCGTCGGCACCAGTTGCACTGCGAACGCCGCCACGCCAGCGGATTCATCAACGGTAACGTCGGCAACACTCAGGATCCTTGGCACATCCACACCGTTCCCTGTCGACGCGCTGCTGCCTTCCACCAGGGTGTTGATTCGGTCGGCGGCTACATTGTTGAAGCGATCGACGACGCCGCTCGGCCAGCGCACCTCGACATCCGCCAGCGTGTTTTGCGCCAGTCCCACATGGATACGCTGATAATCCTGCGCCTCGCTGTGGATACCGCCTCGGCGCTGGCGCAGCTGAGTCACGCCGCCTGCGGTCACGTAGACGCTCGCGCCGATCCCGTCGCGGTTCGACACCGTTCCGACGAGATCGAGCTCGAGCCAGTGGTTGCCGTTGCCGAGGTTGCGGAACAACTGGTAGGGACCTTCCGCGAATGGCTCCGCACTCCATCCGTTGGCCACGAACAGGTCGAGAAAACCATCGTTGTCGTAATCCGCCACCGCAACGGCGTCGGCTCGACCGTCCAATGTTCCGGCCGCTCCCCCGGCTTGGGGTACGACGCGAAACCGGCCGCCGCCAACGTTTTCGTACAGCAGATTCGCACGATTGGTCACGGTGCCGGTGCATGCCAAATAAAGATCGACGTCCATATCGTTGTCGAAATCGCCGGCCGCGACCGCCGGGCAGGCGGTCGACGCGCCGAAGCCTGCGGAGACACTCGCGTCCGCGAAGCCCTTGTCGGTCTGCAGGAGCAATTTGTCCGCGACACCCGGATCCGCGGACTGGAAATTGATGGTATTCAGGGTGTCGACCGGGAGCGTCGACTCGGCCAGGACGTTGACGGGGCGAACGTCCGGGCTGCTCAACAACACCTTCCAGGTCCCGGTGAGCGGGTCCCAACCGACATAGGCCCCCATATCGACTCCGGGGTTATGAGTCGCGATACCTTGTACCGCGGGGTCTGCGGGGGATAGCGTGAAGATGTTTTTCGCCGGGCGCGTTCCGCGGGCGCCGACCCGAATGCTCTGGGCGGGCATCTTCCAGGTCGGCAAGATCGTGAAGGTTACGACACCTTGAGTTGCAAACTGGATCCCCTTCTCGGACTTGGCGGGAACGACGATGCGCGCGCCAGCGCTGGTCCCGGACGGCTGCGCGACCTCGGATTCGCGGCTCTTGAAGCGGGCGAAATAGAAATCGGGCCGGAGGTCGCCGTTGAAATCCTCGATCGCAACGTCCGACACCGTGCTGATGGGAGGTAAACCAAGGTTCGTGCGCAGGTCGATCGGGAATTGATCGAAGGCGAATATGGAGTCGGGATAGCTCGAACCCTCGACCAGCAGCAGGCTCTCCCCCTGCCCGAACAAGTCGGCGGCTTGGGCAAACGTCGTGGTGCCCTTCGTCACCAAGCCGTCGAGGACCTGGAACGAGGTTCCGCGCTGCATGAACATGGCGCTCGGCGCTTGGCCGTCGGGTCGAACGTCATTGGCGACGAATACGTCCAGCAGGCCGTCGTTGTCCCAGTCGAGCCACACGGGCATCCGGCCCCTGCCGAGCGGATAATCGATTCCGTACGGAAACGCCGCTTCGCGAAACAACTCCCCCTCGTTCAACAGGAGGAGATTTGGATTGGCGCCGGTGCCGCCGTCGGCGCCAACCAGGGACAAAAGGTCTTGATCCCCGTCGTTGTCGAAATCGGCCCACGCCGCACCATGCGCGTCGATCGGCGACGCCTCCGGCCAAATCTTCAGCAGCCGATTGGTGAAAGTGCCGTCTCCATTGTTGATGTAGAGTCCGGGGAGCGATGTCGCGTGTCGGCCCGCCCACAGGTCTGGCCAACCATCGCCATTGAAATCACCCCATGCCGCTCCGAAGCTGCGGTTTTTGAAATTGATCCCGATCCGCTCCGCGTGGGCGTCCTCGAACTGAATATCCGCCTCTGCGAGCGGGGTAGCGGCCAGTAATGCGCAAAGAATCGCTAGCCCGCGACAATCGAGCCGACGCGGCCCCAACGAGCGCGTCGACGCTGCTTGCTCGCCGGTGGTTGTCGCGAAGTTGAATGCGCACATCTTAAGTATCCTCGAGTTCGTTCTAGATTCGGTGGCAAGGTGTCGGAAGTCGCGAGTAATCCCGAATGAAGCACTTTTGCGCGGCCGATGACGTCTAATCGGACACGTGGTGTCGCCGATGCGGTCCTTTGGGCGCTATAAGCAAATAATGGGCCGCCGTCGCTTGCCGGCATGGCCCGAGGCGAATTTGTTTGCAGCGGGAGATCGCTTGGCATCGATAAAATCAAAAGCGATCGGAAACGCAGGCAAAACAGCGTCGTGGGCGAATGATCGACCGAATGGGAACAGCCAAGAAGCTGCTTTAGCCAGGTATCCCCAACGATTGAACGATGCTTGACGTAGGAGTCGTCGCTCACCACGACATCGAGATGCTGACAAATTGCTGTGGCGGACCTGCGATCTGGCAATTTGTCATCTGACATTTGGCAAGAGTCACTCGCTGCCTCACGCGCGCGGCAGGGACACACAGGGGTGGCTCTTGTCTGCGTCGACCAATCTGGCCGGTCGGGGATTCGGGGAAAACGCGTGTTTCTTCGGGATCGGCTTGGATCGGTTCGTGCCCGGGAGCCGCGTTCGGGTCGGTCGCTTAGCGACGCGAGCAGGACGGTGTCCTATACAACCTCTTCGACGCTCCCGGCGAGCCGGCCAAGGTGCGCGCGAGGTTCGGCAGAAGATCGCTGAGCGAATCGCCGCCTATTCGTGCTGGGAGATGAAGCGTGCCGAGAGTCGCGCCTCGCGCACCGCGACCGAAAGGCACTTGAAGATGCCGGGCCATCCTTGGCCCGGACAGGAATCGCGACGTTTCTCTACGGCGTGCAGGCGCCCAGATCGGGCAGGCTGAACGGCGAGGTCACCGGCGTGGCGTTCGGGCCCACCAACACCGGCGTACCTGGCGGCAAGTCCATGCCGAAGCACACCCGCGCCCCATCGGCCGCGGCGAATGTAAACCCGTCCTGATACCGGCGCTGGACATTGAGCCGGTAGCTAAGCTGGCGGTCGGCGTTGAGGAGCTGGACCGTGTCATCGGTCTCTAGGGAGTACCCGGCGACGCGGCTAAACGCTTGGTCCGAGCTCACCTGTCCGGCGTAGGTCACGTATTGGATGCCGCCGGGCGAGGCGTATACCACGTATTCCCGAGTGCCACCCTCACAGTTCTGTTCCCATAGGTAGAACCCCGGGTTCACCGCGGGACTGTATAGCGGCGTTCCGCATATCCCGACGGGAGGCGGCGTAAGCTCGCATGCCTGATAGGTCGTGAGATCGAAGGGCGCGGAAACCGGTGTGGCCTTCGGTCCAACCAGGACCCGTGTGCCCGCCGGCAGGTCCATACCGAAACAGACGCGCGTGCCGGCCGCGGCGTTGAAGCTGAAGCCGTCCTCGTAAATCTGCTCGACACTAAGCTGGTAACGAAGCCGCTGGCCGCCGTCGAGCACCTGTAGGATGTCCGCGGGCTCCATGAGGTACGGCGTCACCGCGCTAAGCGGCTGGTCCGCATTCACCTGCCCCCCGTAGGTAGCCACAGTGTTTTGGCCGCCCGCCGATGCCCGCACCGCAAAGCTGCGTGTCGCGCTACCGCAGTTTTCCTCCCACAGGTACAGCCCCGCGTCTCTCGCCGGATTGTAGGTTGGCGCGCCACATCCGGAGACACGCGGATCGTTGTCCAGGATCGTCGCGGAGGCCGTCGCGGCCGTCATTCCCGCACCAGTGACGGTCAGCGTGAGCTGTTCGGTGACCTCGGGGTCGGCGTCGTCGATGATCGGTACCTGCACGATTTGCTCGCTCTGTCCCGAGAAGAAGCTCAGCAGACCCGACCGCGCCAAGTAGTCGGAGCCCGCCAACGCGGTGCCGTCCGCTGTGACATAGCCGACATCGATCTGCTCGCGGCGGCCGGGCGCCGGCACCAACCGAACCGCAAATTCCGCTACCCCGGCGTTTTCGTCCACCGTTACGTTGGCGACACTCAGAGTCCTCGAAATCGCATTGGTGTCCGCCGCGCCGCTACCTTCCACCACGGTGAGGATCCGGTCGGCGGCCACATTGTTGAATTGATCGACGAGCCCGCTCGGCCAGCGCACCTCGACATCCGCCAGCGTGTTTTGCGCCAGTCCCACATGGATACGCTGATAATCCTGCGCCTCGCTGTGGATGCCGCCTCTGCGCTGGCGCAACTGAGTCACGCCGCCCGCGGTTACGTAGACACTCGCGCCAATGCCGTCGCGATTGGACACCGTGCCGACGAGATCGAGCTGGAGCCAATGGTTGCCATTGCCGAGGTTGCGGAACAACTCGTAGGGACCGTTTGCGAGCGGCTCCGCACCCAACCCGTTAGCTACGAAAAGGTCGAGAAACCCGTCGTTGTTGTAGTCGGCCACCGCAACGGCGTCTGCTCGACCGTCCAGGGTTCCGGCTGCCCCTCCGGCTTGGGGTACGCTACGGAAGCGACCCCCTCCGAGGTTCTCGTACAGCAAGTTCGCAAAATTTGTAACGGTCCCGGTGCAGGCCAGGTAGAGATCGACGTCCATGTCGTTGTCGAAGTCGCCGGCCGCGACCGCCGGGCAGGCGGTCGACGCGCCGAAGCCCGCAGAGATACTTGTGTCCGCGAATCCGCTGTCCGTCTGCACGAGAAACTGGTCCGCGACGCCCGGATCCGTCGACTTGAAATTGATGGTCTTCACGCTGTCGACGGGCAGCGTCGACTCGGCCAGGATGTTGACGGGACGAACGTCCGGGCTGCTCAACAACACCTTCCAGGTCCCCGTGAGCGGATCCCAGCCGACATAGGCTCCCAGATCGACCCCGGGGGTGTGCGTCGCGATGCCTTGCACCGCGGGGTCGTTGGGGGAAAGCGTAAAGGTGTTGTCCCCGGGGCGAGTACCGCGGGCGCCGATCCGAATGAGATGGGACGACATCTTCCAGGTCGGCAGGATCGTGAAGGTTACGACGCCGCGCGTCGCAAACTGGACGCCTTTCTCGGAATTGGCGGGAATGACGATGCGTGCGCCCACGCTGGTCCCGGTCGGCTGGGCGACCTCGGATTCGCGCCCCTTGTAGCGAGCAAAATAGAAATCGGGTCGGAGATCGCCATTGAAATCCTCGATCGCAACGTCCGATACCGCACCGCTTGGCGGCAAACCGATGTCCGCGCGCAGGTCGATCGGGAGTTGGTCGAAGGCGAATACCGAGTCGGGATAGTCCGAGTCCTCGATCAGCAGCAGGCTTTCCCCCTGCCCGAACAAATCGGCGGCTTGGGCAAAGGTCGTGTGGCCATTCGTCACCAAGCTGTCAAGGACCTGAAACGTGGTTCCTCGTTGCATGAACACGGCGCTCGGTGCTTGCCCGTCTGGTCGAACGTCGTTGGCTACGAACACGTCCAGCATGCCGTCGTTGTCCCAGTCGAGCCACAGGGGCATCCGGCCCCTACCGAGCGGATAGTCGATACCGTACGGAAGCGCCGCTTCTCGAAACAACCCGCCCTCGTTCAAGAGGAAAAGGTTGGGGTTCGATCCGTTGCCGCCGTCGGCGCCAACCAGGGACAAAAGGTCTTGATCCCCGTCGTTGTCGAAATCGGCCCACGCCGCCCCGTGCGCGTCGATCGGCGCCGCCTCTGGCCAGACCTCGAGTAGGCTATCGGTGAAGGTGCCGTCACGGTTGTTGATGTAGAGTCCGGGGAGAGAGGTCGCGTGCCGGCCAGCCCAGAGGTCCGGCCAACCGTCGCCGTTGAAATCACCCCATGCCGCTCCGAAGCTGCGGTCTCTAAAATCGATCCCGATCCGGTCCGCGTGCGCGTCTGCAAACTGAATATCCGCCTCTACGAGCGGGGCTCCGGTCAGCAATGCACAAAGGATTGGCAGCCTGCGGTAATCAAGCCGCAGGGGCCCCAACGGATGCCGCAATCGTGTTCGATTGCTGGCAATTGCCGAAATGCTGAACGCGTGCATCTGTAATAACCTCGTCTTCTTTTGGTGATTGGTTGGCGCGACGCTGGAAGGCGCGGAGTCAACCCGGAACGGGCGCTGACGATCGACCGAGGACATCTGGATCGGACGTTCGGGGTCGCCGATCATACGGTTGTCCGGAGACGGATTGCAATTATTGCGCCGATTCGGTGCCCGGCGCGCCGTCGTTCGGCGAATCGATTACGGCGGAAAAACGGTTGCCGCGGCGCGAAAACTAGACGCGGCAGTAAATGAATGGAAAAGAATCACCTGGTTCCGTGATCGGAACGAACGAAGGATGGCGAAATTCCGTTACATAACAGTAGGATGTGGTTAAAATAGGCGCATTCCTGAACTCACCCAGCAGGTGCTGCCTTGAGACGGTTCATCATCACCGAATCGGAAGCC
>JBGSTR010000535.1:0-2474 GCA_041736365.1 Chromatiaceae bacterium
ACTATCAGCCCTGGCGAGCATAGCGAACTTATCCGGGCCATCGTTGAGGACTTCGCCCCGCGGTTCGCGCCGGGCAGCGTGCTGGTTTACGCTGGAGACACGGGCGACAAGTGGGGCTACTTCGACGCAGCCTTGTTGGCACAACTGGGTGTCGATGTAGATTCTCACGGTAAGATGCCTGACGTGGTGCTCCACTTTCGCGCGAATAATTGGCTGCTACTTGTGGAGTCCGTTACCAGTCATGGGCCTGTCGACGGCAAACGGCACGCTGAGCTTGCAGACTTGTTCGGCAGATCAACTGCCGGGCTCGTCTACGTTACTGCTTTCCCGAACCGGGCGATCATGAGCCGCTACCTCATCGAGATCGCATGGGAAACCGAAGTGTGGGTGGCTGACGCACCGTCCCATTTGATCCATTTCAACGGCGAGCGTTTTCTTGGGCCGTACGATACGCGTTAAGAAAGAGGGCGATACCAAAAGGGTACAGGGTCAGATCCTTCTTTTAGCTGACTTTGTAAACAGCGGAGCGAGGTCTCAACGCTCCAGCTCAGCTCCCGACAAAACGCGGTTTCGGGAGAATCATGACACGGCGCGCCAAGTCCGCACCGGCCGCGCACGCGGCTAGAGGCCGCGTGCGCCGCTGCGGGGCTAGGCCAATCCGTGCCGCTTGCGGTTGCGATCTTCCTGCGACTTGAACTGCTGGAATCGGGGCAGGAATTTGTCCCAGTCGATGATGTGTGAGTCGATCTCCGGCCCGTCGATGCAGGCGTGCTTGCGCACCAGTCTGCCGTCCTGCATGACCGGAACCATGCAGGCGCCGCACATGCCGGTGGCGTCGACCATGATGGAGTTGAGGCTCGCCACCGTGGGCACGCCGTAGGGCTTGGTGAGGTCGCTCACGGCGCGCATCATCAGGGGCGGACCGATGGTGAGCACTTCGCCGAGCGGGCGGCCCGCGCCGGTCTTCGCCGCCTCCAGCATCTCCGCCAGCGGCCCGGTGACGAATCCCTGGATGCCGAAGGTCCCGTCGTTGCTGGTGTAGACGACATCGAGCAGGTCCGGGAATTCGGCTTGCAACAGCCCGATGCGCTGATCCTCGCCGGTCCAGAACTTGAGCGCGTCGGTTCTAAAGCCTGCGATCAGGGTCACGTGATTGCCCATGCGCAGGTGCTCGCGCATGATCGGGTAGACGGGCGGCAGCCCCACCCCGCCGGCGGTCATGACCACCGTCTCCCCGTTTTCGTAGCGATGTAGCTTGCTCGGCAGGCCCAACGGGCCCGCGATACCGGCGATCGCATCGCCCACGACCATCTTGTTCATCATCATCGAGCTGCTGCCGAGACCCTGGATGACCAGATCGATGGTGCCGGCCTCGACGTCCCAGTCGGCCAGGGTCAGCGGAATCAGCTCGCCCTTGTCCCAGGCCAGCACGCGCACGAACTGACCGGCCTTCGCCGCCTTGGCGACCAGCGGGGAGCGGACGACGAACTCGACGATGCCCTCGGCCAGCTCGATCTTCTCGACGATGCTCTGCGGGGCCTGGCCAAGCAGGCTGTAGCGCTCCGCGTTCTCGACGAGCGAACGGACCTCGCTCGCGGAGAAGGGGATCTGGCCGTCGATCTCGCGCGCCGCCTCGCGCCCGTCGCCGGCGGCCTTGATGGCGGTGGAGCCGCCGCGGTTGGCGTCGCCGCCGGTGTAGACACCTTCCACGGAGGTCTCGTGGGTGCCGGTCCGGATCTCGATGGTGCCCCACTTGCTGGTCTTGAGTCCGGGCTCGGCATCCTTGACGATGGGGTTGGAGGTGTTGCCCAAGGCCATGATAACCAGGTCGACGCCCATCTCCTCGGTCTCGCCGGTCGCGACCGGGCTGCGTCTGCCGGAGGCATCCGGCTCGCCCAGCGCCATCACGTCGAGCACGGCGTGGGTGACGAAGTGGGTCTTGTCGTTGCCGATGAACTCGCGCGGGGCGCGCAGCACCTTGAGCTCGATGCCCTCTTCGGTCGCGTGGTGCAGCTCCTCGACCCGCACCGGCATCTCCTTCTCGGTGCGCCGGTAGACGATGGTCACCAGCCCGCCGAGGCGCCGCGCGGTGCGTGCGGCGTCCATCGCGGTATTGCCGCCGCCGATGACGATGATCCGTTTGCCCTCGGTGTCCGGCAGGGGTGTCTCGTATTCCTCCTTGTGCGCCTGCATCAGGTTGACGCGGGTCAGGAACTCGTTGGCCGAGAGGATGCCGAGCTGGTGCTCGCCGGGCACGTTCATGAAGCGCGGGAGCCCCGCCCCGGTGCCGATGAAGATCTTCCAGAACCCGGCCCGTTTCAGGGCCTCCAGGGTCGCCGTCTTGCCGACGATGAAGTTGGTGACGAACTTCCCGCCCATGCGCGTGATCTTGGTCGCCACGTCGTCGATCAGATCGTTGGGCAGCCGGAACTCCGGGATGCCGTAGCGCAGCACGCCGCCGAGCTGATGAAAGG
>JBGSTR010000546.1:0-1646 GCA_041736365.1 Chromatiaceae bacterium
GCCCCGCACCGATCAGCGGCCAGCCGCCAAGCTCACAGCCGCTTCAGATAACCCCAGCCGCCGAGCAGGCGGGCCTGCTCGCTGATCCATTCGGCACGCCGCTCCAAGCGAGCGGACGGGCGGTCCAGTCGGTAAGCCGAGGGCGCCGGCAGGACACCCGCCAACAGCGAGGCCTGGTGCAAGGTCAGCTCGCTGACGGATCGTCCGAAATAGCGACGGCTGGCGGCACCAACGCCATAGGTGCTGGGACTGAGCTGGACGATGTTGAGGTAGACCTCGAGAATTCGCTGCTTCGACCAAAGGATTTCGATGAGCACCGTAAACCAGGTCTCCAGACCCTTGCGCAGCCAGTCGCGCTCCGGCCATAGAAAGAGGTTCTTCGCCGTCTGTTGCGAAATCGTGCTGGCGCCGCGCAACGGTTTACCGCTGCGATAGGCATTCCAGGCCTTTCGGATCTCGATCAGATCGAAACCGTGATGGCTGGAAAAACGCTGATCCTCCGCCGCGATCACCGCCAGCGGCACCTCGGGCGGAAGGGCGTCCCAGGACACCCACTCATGAAAGTAATGGGGTGGGCGCCGGTCCAGGCGCCAGGATTTGTAGGCGTGCAGCAACATGAACGCGGACGCCGGCGGATCCACCCAGCGCAATACGCCGACCAGGATCACCGAGGCGCCGAGGATCATCACCAGCACTCGAAGCACCAGCCGACGGGCACGTTCGAGCACAGAAGGTCCGGAAAAATGCACCCCACGGCGAGCGCCGCGGCGAGTCCCGGAAACCTCTTCGGCTGCCATCAGTTGCTTTCGCAAGCGATGAATTCCCGTGGGAGCGGGGGTATCGCACCGGTCCAAGCGACTCCGCACGGCAACGGCACAGGTCGTCGCCGCGCCCGGGGGGTCGATCGAGAATGAGCTGCGTAGAGGATAAGAAAAACCCGCTGCCGGGCCCCGGGTCGCTGTCCGATGACTTTCGCCCGAGTCTAGCAAACGCCCCCATCGGTCTGTTCTGATTTTGTTTCGATGCCGCCGCGACGAACCGCGAACCCGGCGATCAAGCACAAGACGGATGATCGATCGCGGCGGATTCCAAACGCTGGCGGCGTGCCGCCGCCACTCATGCAGCGAGCTCCTCGATCAGCTCACACATGAAATGCCCAAGGACCAGGTGCAGCTCCTGGATGCGCGGCGTCTCCGCCGACGGGACCGCCAGCGTAATTTCGGCCAGCTCGGCACCCGCGGAGGGACGGTTTCCGGTCAGCAGAACACTGCGCACTTCATTAAGCCGCGCGGCCTCCAGTGCCTTGATCACATTGGGCGAGCTGCCGCTTGTGGACAGGGCCCAGAGGACATCCCCCGGGCGCGACAGGGCGTTGAGCTGACGAGAGAAGACCTCGGCAAAGGAGAAGTCGTTGGCGACCGCGGTGACGGCGCTGGTATCGAAGCCCAAGGCGATCGCGGGCAAGGGCCGGCGCTGCCGATTGGCGAAGGGACCGATCAGCTCACCGCTGAGATGCGTGGCCTCCGCCGCGCTGCCGCCGTTGCCGCAGATGAACAGCGTCCCGCCATCCCGGATCGCTTGCGCAGTCGAGAGCGCCGCCTGCACCGTCGCGTCGAGCAACGCTTGGTCGTTGAGCGCCGCGTCGA
>JBGSTR010000597.1:0-3754 GCA_041736365.1 Chromatiaceae bacterium
GCGCGCCCAGGGGCTTCAGGCCCGCTACATCGAGGGCGGTCTGGAGGGCTGGAAGGCGGCCGGCGGGGCCACGGAGTCTCAGGCATGAAGTGGGTCACCCGCGAGCGCCCCAAGATTGACCGCGTCGCCTGCCCCTGGCTGGTTGCCCGCTTCGTCGACCCGAAGGCGGAGTTTCTGTACATCCCGGCTGGCGATGTGCTGCGGGTAGCCGAGGAAACTGGGGCCATCCCTTACGACGTGCCCAATGTGGAGCTCTCCCATGTGGGGGAGCTGTGCAGCTTCGATGCCTTCCTCACCAAGTACGCACTGGATGACCCGGCTCTGCACCAGCTCGCAGTCATCGTACGCGGGGCCGACACCAACCGGCTCGACCTGGCGCCCCAGGCGGCCGGTCTGCTAGCCGTGTCCCTCGGTCTTTCCCACAACTTTGCCGACGACCAGGCCATGCTCGCCCAGGGCATGACGGTTTATGACGCCCTCTACGCCTGGTGCCGGTCCTGCCAAGCCGAGACCCACGATTGGCGACCCGCCGCATAACCGGGAGAAGCGCATGACCCTTCTCGGTCTGACCATGTCGTTCGCCGCCTCCGGCGATGCCCTGCCAGCTCCCCAGCAGGTGGCACCACACAGCTATGCCTGGATCGGCCCCTACGGACCGCCCAGCAAGGAGAACCAAGGCTTCCGAATGAACCTCGGTCTGGTGGTCGGTACGGACGCCGTAGGCGTGATCGACAGCGGTTACGGCGACGCCATGGCGGGCGCCATGCTCGAGCAGATCCGGCGCATCAGCGACCGCCCCGTGCGTTATGTCATCAACACCGACTCTCAACCCCATCGCATCCTCGGCAACGCAGCGCTCAGGCGGTCCGGCGCCGAGGTCATCGCGGCTGAAGTCGCCTCGGCACGCATGTCAGCGGAGGGATCGTCGATGGCGAGCGCCGCCGAATGGATACTGGGCCTGCCGGGAGGCAACATCCAGGCACCGGGCGCGCCGGACCGAGCCCTGGCAGAGACAACCGACCTGAATCTTGGCGGCGTCACCTTGAGACTGATCCCGCTCGGGACGGCGCACACGGCGGGGAGTATGGTCGTCGAGGTGGTGGAGGACCGGGTCGTCTACACCGGCGACGTGCTCTACGGGGGTCGGCTGCTCGCCGTCCTGCCCGTGAGCCGTGTCGCCGGTTGGATCTCGGCCTTCGACCGAATTCGGGAGTTTGGCGACGTACAGTTCGTCCCCGGTCATGGCGCACCCGGGAAGCTCGCCGACTTCGAGGAGCCTACCTACCGCTACCTCACCACCCTGAAGTCCCATATGGACGCGGCCGTCGAGACAGCACCGACCTACAGGAGGCCATCAGCAACCTGGACCAAACCCCGTGGCAGCACTTGGCCGACTTCGATGCATTGGCCGGGCGCAACGCCCATCAGACCTACCTTGATCGCGAGGCGGCAAGCTTCGAATGACCATCCTTTCCGGTGGAGATGCTTGGCGTGGCCTCGGCGGTGACCCCGGGGAGGCATCGCGCAAGAACGGGGGGCTGAAAGAGACCCCTACGGGCATCTTCTGGGAGCGTCGCGCGCCGAGCCATCAGCTTCGGGCCATATTGACATGGTCCGACCAAGCCACCTTCAAGAAAAGCCGGTCGCCATTGCAGAGCGGGTGGTCCGCGGGACGTTGCACCGCAGCGTCCGGTTTCCGGAACCTTTGCTGGTTCGCCGCCGGTTCGGCCAGTGACCGCAAAGCGTCCAAACCTGCCGCTCAGGTCTGCGGACTGAACGTCAGCAGTGGGTCGTAAGCACGCGCCCAGGCTCTCAGGGTCGTGGGCGTCCGCAACGCGCGTTAACCGGCCAGCCAGAGCCGAACAGCGAGGGGTCGGCGTTGGCGGACCAGAGCCACTGACCGAAGTCGCTCCGAGCCTCCGCTGCGCAAGTCGGGCTGCCGAGAATCTGCTGCGTATCCTTCAGCTCGAGATCGGCTACCAAGGCGGCATCGGCGTCCCCGCCGTCGACGATGGCCCTCACCTCAGCGACGGGAAGTCCGTGCTCCGCCGCGATCGCATCCTGAACCTCCCGTCTCCCAATATCCGCCGCGTCGGCGAAGAACGACGTGTAGACCACGTGACGACCCCGATATTCGTGCCCCGGAGAGATCTGCGTATTGCCACCATCGCCACAGCGTGTAGCCTGCGTCTCGTCCGAGGGAAGTTGCTCGACAGCTCATTGGAGTACGCCGCATGAAACCATTACTCGCCCGCATCGGCTCTTCCATCGCACCGCCCCGCTTTCTTTTGTTTCTGCTCGTCTTTGTCGGCTCGGCATTGCTGCTTCTGCACGGGCGGGACTGGACGCGAGCGCTACTCCTCGCGTTTGACCTTGCGGCGATCGCGTTTCTCCTTTCCGCGGTACCGCTGCTGCGCCAGCACGAGGCAGAGACCATTCACCGGCACGCCGTTCAAAACGACGCCAATCGCCCGACGCTGCTGGTCATTACGGCCGCGACCATGACCGCGATCCTCACCGCGGTAGCGATCGAGCTGCAGGGTGATCCGCTTTCAGGTGCCGACAGGCTCCTGATTCTCGGCTCTCTCGTCCTCGCCTGGCTGTTCTCCAACAGCGTTTACGCGCTGCACTATGCACATCTCTATTATCGCCGCGATAAGACATCCGCCGAGGATGCGAGCGGCCTCGACTTTCCCGGACCCGAAGATCCCGACTATTTCGACTTCCTCTATTTCGCCTTCACCCTCGGCATGACCTTCCAGACATCCGACATCGGCGTTCGGACACGCGAAATGCGCCGCGTCGTCGCCCTGCACTGCATCGCCGCCTTCTTTTTCAACCTCGGTGTCCTCGCTTTCACCATCAACGTGCTCGGATCGCACTGATCGCAGATTCCGCGCCAGGCCGGCGCCTGGATCGGTTGGATGGCTGACCCGAGCCGTTGCCGGTCGTAGCTGCGCAAGAAAGCGGCGTCCAGTGCGCGGGATCACCGTCTTCTGATGTCTCCCCCAAGCAACGCCGGGCTGTACACGGAAATCCAGCGGCCGTGCAAGCCCTCGTTCTTGGCGAGGCCAAGGACGAAGTCAACCCCGTTCGCCCTCGCACCAGGCCATGATCGCCGCGCGGCAGAAGACGGAATCCCCGCGAATGAGGATCTTGGTCGCGGGCCAGCGTGTCGGCATGGGGGCGTGATCTAGAGGTGATTGAGCGTGCTCGAGCTCGCCAAGGGCTTGCCCCGGTTGACCGCCAGCGGCGTATCCAGGCGCAGGGATTTTGTGGTCGTTGAGGTCCTCGTAGCCGAGCGCCAGCCCAAACACCCGCTGCGCCACCAGCGCCCGCACGCTGTGCTCAATCTGCGGATCGCGATGATCGACGAGTTGCCCGGCGAGGCGCTCGATGATCCGCGTGCGGGCTGCCGACGGCGGTGCGCTTGGGCACTACGATCGGACCGGCGGTGCGCGGCGGTCTGTTCGTTGTCGCACACCGGGGGTAGTGCGCCGCGGACCGTTCCACGCGGTCAGAGCCGCTCGGTCCGGCCTTGCGCACCACCCACCCGATCGTTAGCCCCTGGCCGAGGATGGAGAACACGACGATGCAATAGGTCAGCGCGAGCACGATGTCACGTCCGGGACTCAGTGGCAACGATAGGGCCAGTGCGACCGAGATGCCGCCGCGCAGGCCGCCCCAGGTCAGTACCCACCCGGAGCCCTTGGGCAGCCGGAACAGGCTTGCCAGCACGGCCACCGGCAGGCCG
>JBGSTR010000607.1:0-2785 GCA_041736365.1 Chromatiaceae bacterium
GCCTCGCGCGCATGCGCCTCGGCGGCGAGCACGCGGTTGATGGCGGCGTCGACCCGATCCGTATCCCCGTCGACTATTTGCCGGGTCACTTGCGGCCCCCGAGATCCATCGAGGCGGGTCGAGCGCAGGCGCGGCGATCCGCCGTGCGAAGGCCGTTTGCGCGATGGCGCCGATCGTTGATGGGGGTTGGATTCAGCAAAATCCGCGCACGCGGGGGACACGCCGAAAGCAACAACAGGCGCGCAACCAGAAGTGCCATTTCCAGGAACCTCCTCGGCGGGAACGAGCGACCTTTGGCTGGCGGCGCGGCGGGTACAACAAGCGCCGAATGTCGATCGTTCCGGATCCCGATCGCATGTTATCAACAGCGTCCATCCATGCCCCGCGCAACTCGCGTGCCCTTTGATCGCGGTCAACTAGCCGCACAATAAAGCAGCAGCATTTCTCGGCTCGGCGCATCCTTGCCGTCCAGGGGTCGGCACACCGACCGACCGCGTCCGGCGAGCGGATCCCCGACCAGCTGTTTTTAGTCGCGGACAAGAGATATCCCGCTATGGATGACACCTTGCAACGACTGCTCGACGCCGAGCTGCGGGCGGAGAAGATCGCCCAGCAGGCGGAAGACGAGCAAGAACGCATCATCCAAAAGGCGATCGGCGATGCCAAGGCCGAGAACGATCGCTTCACCGCACGGATTCCGGACCTGCACCGCAGTTTCATCGCCAAGGCGGAGGAGCGCGCGGACCAGAAAATCGCCGAGCTCCGGCGCCGCTATGACGAACGCCACGTCCAATTGCGCGATCAGGCCGACCAGCGCGAGGACGAGGCACTGGAGGCCGCGTTTGCGCTCCTGATCGACCCGGAGCGCTGAACGACCGTCACCCGCCCAAGCCAAGCCACGTCGGAGTAGTACCCGGGCCGAAGCCCGAAACCGCATGAGCAACGCTGCCCATCAGGCCTACCTGCATACCCGAGTCTCCGTGATGGCCACGCGGCTGTTCGAGCCCGCGTCCGTCGGAGCACTCTCGGAGATGCAGCTCCCGGAGCTGGCGGAGCGGTTCGGCTTGTCGGCGCTGCTCGACGAGCAGCAGAGCGCACAGGCCCGCAGTCGCGCCATCGAGCAAAGCCTGATCAGCGTCCTGCTCTACGAGCTGCAGATCCTGGTGCGCCCGATGAACGCCGCGGAGCGCGCGCTGATCCTGGCTTGGGGGCGCAAATACGCGCTTTTCAACCTCAAGACCCTGCTGCGCGGCAAGCTCTACGATCTGGATCCGAACGAGATCCGCGAGAACCTGTTCGACCTGCCCGCGTATATCCGCCTCGGCGACCGCGAGCTGTTTCTGTCCGAAAACGTGCTGGAGATGCTGCGCCAGCTCGAAGCCGGCCCCCACAGCGGAATCGCGCGCCAGGCGCGCGAGATCTATGAGCAGCAACGCGAGCCGTTCGCCCTGGAAGCGGCCATCGATCAGCGCTACTACGCGCTGCTGGTGCGCCAGGTCAATCAGTTCCACGACGACAACCTGCAGCCCCTGCGGCATCTGGTGGGCGCCGAACTCGACCGCATCGATCTGCTGTGGCTGTTGCGGTACCGGTTCTCCTACCTGCTCTCGCCGTCGGAAACCTTCTACCAGCTCGTGCCGTCCATGCGCCTGCTGCACCGCGACCGGTTGCTGGAGCTGGCGAACATCGACAGCTTTCAGCGCGTGCTGGAGGCCCTACCCGACCCGCTGAATCGGCTGCTGGCGCAAAGCGAGAACATCGTCGTAGTGCAGAATCGGGTCGGCGGCTATACCGCTCGAGAGGCGCGCCGGCTGCTGCGCCAGAGTCCGTCGTCGGTAACCCGCGCCCTGGCCTACCTGATGCTGCGCGAGATGGACTTGTTTCTGTTGTTCGCGCTGGTGCAGGGGCGGCTATTGAATCTGCCCTCCGAGACGCTCGCGATCGCCTTGGAGCTGGCCGAGCCGACGTGCCCCTGGGCCGGGTCGAGGGCAGCATGAGTCGTACGACGCCGCGAGGTGTGCCATGTTGAGGCCGACGCCGATGAAGCATGTGCGCCTGCTGGTCCTCACCGAGGATCTGCCTCAGGCATCGCTGGCGCTGGCGCAAACCGGCAGCTTTCACCCGGACCCGCGTGCGCCCGAGGAGACGCGCCTCGGGGGTCTGCCCGGTCGAGCCTATCGCGACACCTTCAATCAGGCCCAGACCCGGTTGGAAAAGATCGCAAAGCAGATTCCGATCGCGGAGTCGTTGATCGACGAGGTGCGCGTGGTCGAGCTCGCGGAGCTCGAGGCGCTGAATGCGTGGCTCGGCGAGATCTGGGAACGCACCTCCCGTTACGAGGAGGATTTCCGGCAGCTCGACGACCGGGACCGCCTGGTCCGCGAGCAAGAGGCGTCGCTGGCCAACTTCCGGCACCTCAACATCGACCTCGGGATGCTGCGCAGCAAGACCCGATTCCTGGATTTCTACGTCGGCATCGTGCCGCGGGAGAATCTGCGGCAGCTCGAGGGTGCGGTCGGTTTGGCCGATCACATCCTGCACGTCTACATGCAGGGGGAAGATCAGGTCCACGTGGTGATTGTCGGCCCCGCCGGCGCGCGCGAGGCTCAGCTCTCGGCGGTGCTGAATTCGGCGGGATTTCAACCGCTGCCGATCCCCGAGGGGCTGGACCACGAGCCCGAGCAGATGAGCCGGGATCTCGAGGCCCAGCGCTCGGAGATTCGGCACCGCCGCGATGCCCTGCGCCGCGAGTTGGACGAGTGGTCCGCGCCGTTTCGGGCGCGCC
>JBGSTR010000608.1:0-4866 GCA_041736365.1 Chromatiaceae bacterium
GTTCTGATGCAGGATCAACCGCCACCCGGATGGACCTTGGCGGTAGACATTGGTGCAGTACAAGGCCGGCGGCTGTTGGCCGCCCGGCACGCCAATGCGCTCCTCGAGCAAGTGGATGGCAATGCCGCCGTCCTCGATCCAGCGCAAATGACGCACCTGGATGTCGAAGCCGGCTCCGGCCTCGAGCAGGTACCGCCATAGCTCCGAGACCTCCGGCCCCTGCGCGAACGGCGACATCGGCAGCAGGCAGGCGATGTCCGCGGACTTCTCCCACACCGCGGCCATGGCGTCGGGATCACCCGCATCCAGTGCGTCGTAGAAGGCGTCCTCCGCGTCCTGGGGTGTCTCGAAGCGCATGCCGGTCTTTACTCCACTGGTTGGATTGGTCGTTGGCTTGGTTTGCGGGCCGTCATTGATTCGCACCACCGGACCCGCCGGCACCACCCGGCGGCCGCGGAGCCTGGCCCCAACCGTACGATTGATTGGCCACCCGCGGGATGCGCAGGCGCAAATTGCCGTCGCTGCTCTCGCGGGTCATGCCCGCCAGGTTCGCGTCCGGCGGCAACGGGATTCGGCGGCTCGAAGATCCGTGCGAGAAGCTGAAACTGTGTCGGTAGCCGCGACCGCCGTCGAGGTTGTCGTCCCGCTCGGTCTGCTCTTCGGTCGTGCGCGACACCATCAGGCCCCGACCGGCCGGGCTGACCTGGACCTCTTCCGGTTTCCCGCCACCCGTGTCCAGGGTGATGAGGTAGGCGTCATCGGCGGTCTGGACCGAGAGCACGTGAATGCCGCGCATGACGCTTGGGCGCGCGGCGGAAGCCGGCATTCCCCAGGGCGGCTCGTCGAATCCCGGCGGGGGTCCCATCGGCGGCATCTCGTCCCAAGGACTTGCCGGGAAATCACCAAACGGCTCTGGGCCGGACGGCGGCATTGGCGCTCCCCACCAGTCGCCGGGTCGATCGGCGATCGGTCGCGGCAGGCGGTCGTTTGGCCACGGGGGCATTACGGGCGCCGGCCCGCGGTAGGGTTGCGGGTAGGCCGGTCCGTAGAAGTAGGCGGGGGCGCCGGAAGAATAGCCGGGTCCGGTCGACGTCCCGCCACAGGGCGTCCAGGCGTGCGCGAGCATGGGGACTCCGCAGGCGAGTGTCGCAATCAATAGTGAGCGTGTCGGGCGCATGGGATACACCTGCTATGGCCTCGGGTTGGTGCATCGATTATAGGTAACGGTCGTCAGGCGCGCACCGCTCCGGTCGGGCGGCATCGTTCGTCGATCAATCCCCGCGCCCGCAACCAGTCGCGGGCATCCTCGGCGTCGGTCGCGAACCAGGCGCGCGCCGATCCCAGGCGAAAGCTGTAGCCCCAGGTGTCCATGTCGTCGAGCGCGCGCCGGCGTCCAAAACCCGCGATCTCATCCGCCAGCAGGATCTGCAGGTAGCAGACGGCATTCTCCTCGGCGTCGTCGCCGCCCGCGTCGGTGTGCAACGCGACGCGACGCGTCCCATCGAGACAGACGTAGTGGCAGGCCTCGTGCAAAAGCGAATGCAGCGGGGTATCGGCACGCGCATAGAGTCGCGAGCCGACCAGTCCGGCCTCGGGCTCGCCCCAATAGCTGCCGGGTATCGCTTGGCCGGCCGCGACCTCGATCAGCTTCAGTCCGTAGCGGGAGAGGAGCTGGGCAACGGCCCGCCAGCCGGTCTCGGATAGTCGTAGGGTGTCTTGGCTCACGATCGCTCGGCGACTGCCGGGTCGCGGATCATCCGATTACGGCAGGGACCGCAGCTTGGACGCGGTCCGGCTTGCCGTCAACCGGCCGGGCGCGCAACGCGACACGGCGCCGGTGTCCCGGGGTTGGTAGACTCTCATCCCTTCGCCCCTTGACCGACAGGCACTTCGTGGATCCTGCTTTCGTTCATCTGCATCTGCACACCGAGTATTCGCTGGTCGATGGCCTGGTGCGCATCAAGCCACTGGTGAAGGCCCTGGCGCGCTCCGGCATGCCGGCGGTCGCCGTGACCGATCAGGGAAACCTGTTCAGCCTGGTGCGTTTCTACCGCGCCGCGACCGCGGCGGGCATTAAGCCGATCGTCGGCGCCGACCTGTGGCTGCGCAATCCGGCGGACGCGAACCAGCCCTATCGCCTGGTGCTGCTGGCCCAGAACGTCGCCGGCTATCGAAATCTCACCCGCTTGATCTCGCGCGGCTACGTGGAAGGGCAGCACTTGGGCGTGCCGCAGGTGGAGGCGCAGTGGGTGGAGACCGCCGCGCCGGGGCTGATCGCTCTTTCCGGCGGACCCCGGGGCGATGTCGCACGGGCGCTGCTCGCGGGTGGAGCCGAGGAGGCGGAGCAGCTGCTTGAGCGCTGGCTGCGGGTGTTCGGCGATCGCTATTACTTGGAGTTGATGCGCACCGGGCGGGAGCACGAGGCCGAGCTCATCGAGGCCAGCGTGGCCCTGGCGGCACGCAAGGGTGTGCCGGTGGTGGCGACCAACGACGTGCGCTTCCTGGCGAGCGAGGATTTCGAGGCCCACGAGGTGCGCGTCTGCATCCACGACGGGCGCACGCTGGACGACCCGCGTCGCCCCCGGCTCTACAGTTCCGAACAGTACCTGCGCACGCCGGCGGAGATGGCGGAGCTGTTCGCCGATATTCCGGAGGCGCTCGAAAACTCGGTGGAAATCGCCAAGCGCTGCAACCTCGAGCTGATCCTCGGCGAGAACTTCCTCCCGGACTTCCCGGTACCGGCGGGGATGACCCTCGACGCCTTTTTCGCGGCGGAGGCGCGTCGGGGTCTGGAGCGGCGGCTCGAGCGCATCCTCGATGCAAGTGATCCGGGCCGGCGACGGATCTATGACGATCGCCTGGCGCTGGAGCTCGACGTCATCACCCAGATGGGCTTCGCCGGCTACTTCATGATTGTTGCGGACTTCATTCAGTGGGCCAAGGACAACGGCATCCCGGTCGGTCCCGGTCGCGGCTCCGGCGCCGGCTCCCTGGTGGCTTACGCGCTCAAGATCACCGACCTCGATCCGATCGAGCACGACCTGCTGTTCGAGCGCTTTCTCAACCCGGAACGGGTTTCAATGCCGGACTTCGACGTGGACTTCTGCATGGAAGGTCGGGATCGAGTAATCGACTACGTGGCCGGCAAGTACGGCCGCGACGCGGTGTCCCAGATCATCACCTTCGGCACCCTGGCGGCGAAGGCGGTGGTGCGCGATGTCGGTCGCGTCATGGGACATCCCTACGGCTTCGTCGACCGGGTCGCCAAGATGGTGCCCTTCGAGCTCGGCATGACGCTTGAGAAGGCCCTGGCGGAGAGCGAAGACCTCAAGTCCGCCTACGAGGACGACGAAGAGGTGCGCAACCTCATCGACATGGCGCGCAAGCTCGAGGGCCTGACCCGGAACGCCGGCAAGCACGCGGGCGGCGTGGTCATCGCCCCCACCGTGCTGACCGACTTCGCGCCGCTGTACTGCGAGCCGGGCGGCGAGAATCTGGTGACCCAGTTCGACAAGGACGACGTGGAGCAGGCGGGTCTGGTGAAGTTCGACTTCCTCGGCCTGCGCACGCTCACCATCATCGACTGGGCGCTCAAGACCATCAACGCCGGACGCACGGCGGCGGGCGAGCCGCCGTTGGAGATCGAGCGGATCGATCCTCGCGATCCAGTCGCCTTCGAGCTGCTCAAGCGGTGCGCAACCACCGCGGTGTTCCAGCTCGAGTCCCGCGGCATGAAGGAGCTGATCAAAAAGCTCCAGCCGGACTGTTTCGAGGAGATCACCGCCTTGGTCGCCCTGTTCCGCCCCGGGCCGCTGCAGTCGGGCATGGTCGACGACTTCATCAACCGCAAGCACGGGCGAGCCGATGTCGCCTACCCGCACCCGGATGTCGAGCCGATCCTCAAGCCCACCTACGGCGTCATCCTCTACCAGGAGCAGGTGATGCAGATCGCCCAGGTGCTCGCCGGCTACTCACTCGGCGGGGCCGACCTGTTGCGTCGCGCCATGGGCAAGAAGAAGGCGGAGGAGATGGCCAAGCAGCGGGCGATCTTCCAGGATGGTGCCGAGCGGCGCGGTGTCGACCCGCGGGTGGCCGCGCACATCTTCGACCTGATGGAGAAGTTTGCCGGCTACGGCTTCAACAAGTCGCATTCGGCGGCCTACGCCCTGGTCAGCTACCAGACCCTGTGGCTCAAGGCCCACTATCCGGCGGCCTTCATGGCGGCGGTGCTCAGTGCCGACATGGACAACACCGACAAGGTCGTGACCCTGATCGACGAGTGCCGGGCGATGCGCCTGCGCGTCGAGCCCCCGGCCGTCAATCGCTCCGAGCATAGGTTCACCATCGCCGACGAGCGCACCGTCGTCTATGGACTCGGGGCCATCAAAGGGGTCGGGGAGGGCGCCATCGAGGCCATGCTGGAGGTTCGTCGCGCCGCCGGGCGCTTCGTGGACCTTTGGGATCTCTGCCGCCGGATCGATTTGCACAAGGCCAATCGGCGGGTGCTGGAGGCACTGATCCGGTCCGGCGCACTGGACGAGCTCGGTCCCGGCCGCGCGACCCTGATGGCGCAATTGCCGCTGGCGATCAAGCTGGCAGAGCAGCAACGCGAGACCCAGGCCGCCGGTCAGACCGATCTATTCGCCGAGGTCGCAACCCCCGCGGCATCGCCCCTGCGCGACCCCCAGCTCGCCGGGGAGAAGCGCGAGGACTGGGACGACGAGCAGCGACTGCAGGGCGAAAAGGAGACCCTGGGTCTGTACCTCACCGGTCATCCGATCGACCGCTACGACGCGGAGCTCAACGCCATGGTCGGCAGCCGGATTGCCGCGCTGCTGGAGACCGATCGCGACCGCCGGGAGCGCG
>JBGSTR010000610.1:0-6801 GCA_041736365.1 Chromatiaceae bacterium
TACGTCAGGCTCTATAATCAGCACATCCCACAACGCGCCCTTGCACACTCGGCCCCCATCGATTGCCTCAAGAACTGGTACCGCGAGCGACCCGACCTGTTTCATAAACGACCTTATAATCAGGCGGGACTTGACACCTAGGCGAGAAAAGAATGAAGGCGGGCGCGCGCTACACGCGCCCACCGGCGGGCCTTAGACGACTTGGATCGAACCGTCCAGAATCAGAAGGGCCAGACCCATTCATCGACCTCGGGTAGATCGGTGCCTTGCTCGTAGGCGTAGTTGCGGCAGTCGATCTGCATGTCGCGGAGCCTCTCCTTGACGTGTGCCCCCGCCACCTGCAGCCGCGGCACGCGGTTGATGACGTCGATGGCGAGGCTGAAGCGATCGATTTCGTTCTGGATCGCCAGCTCCAGCGGGGTGTTGATGTTGCCCTTCTCCTTGTAGCCGCGCACGTGCAGATTGCGGTGATTGGTACGCCGGTAGGCGAGGCGGTGGATCAACCAGGGGTAGCCGTGGAAGTTGAAAATCACCGGCCTGTCCTTGGTGAACAGGCTGTCGAAGTCGGCATCGGTAAGACCGTGGGGGTGCTCGCCCGCGGGCTGGAGCTTGAACAGGTCGACCACATTGATGAAGCGGATCTTGATGTCGTCGAAGTGCTGGCGCAGGAGCGCGGTGGCTGCCAACGCCTCCTTCGTCGGGATGTCTCCGCAGCCCACCAGCACGGCGTCGGGCTCGCCGCCCTGGTCGTTGCTCGCCCACTCCCAGATGCCGATGCCCTTGGTGCAATGCTTAATCGCGGCGTCCATGTCCAAGTACTGGATGTGGTTCTGCTTGTCGGCCACGATCACGTTGATGTCGTCGCGGCTCTGCAGGCAGTGGTTGACCGTGGAAAGCAGGGTGTTGACGTCCGGGGGCAAATAGATGCGCGTCACCTCCGGGTTCTTGTTGACCACCACGTCGAGGAACCCGGGGTCCTGATGGGTGAAGCCGTTGTGGTCCTGGCGCCAGACGGTAGAGGTGATCAGGAGGTTCAGCGAGGAGATTCTGGCCCGCCACGGGATCTCCTCGCAGATCGCCAGCCACTTTGCATGCTGGTTGTACATGCTGTCGATGACGTGGACGAAGGCCTCGTAGGTCGCGAAAAAGCCATGCCGGCCGGTGAGCACATAACCCTCGTACCAGCCCTCCAGGGTATGCTCCGAGAGCATCTCCAGCACCCGGCCGTCGGGCGACAGCTCGCCGCCGTCCGCGTCCTCGGGCTTGTAGTCGCAGAGCCAAAGTTTCTTCGACACCTCGTAGACGGCATCGAGCTTGTTGGAGGTGTTCTCGTCCGGACCGAAGACCCGGAAGTTGTCCATGTTCTTGGCCATGATGTCGCGCAACAGCTCGCCCGAGGGCTTGGTGTTCATGGCGCGAATCTTTCCGGGCTCCGGCACGTCCAGGGCGTAGTCGCGGAAGTCGGGCATGCGCAGGGCGCGCCGCAGTAGACCGCCGTTGGCATGGGGGTTGGCGCTCATGCGCAGATCGCCCTTGGGCGCCAGTGCCTTAAGCTCGGGGATCAGCCTGCCGCTCTGGTCGAACAGCTCCTGCGGCCGATAGCTCCGCATCCAGTCTTCGAGCTGTTTCAGATGCGCGGGATTGTTGTGCATGCCCGACAGCGGTACTTGGTGGGCGCGCCAGAAGCCCTCGACCTTGTGGCCGTCCACCTCCTCGGGGCCGGTCCAGCCCTTGGGCGAGCGCAGCACGATCATGGGCCAGTGGCAACGCGTGGCCTTGCCCGACCTGCGCGCCTCCTCTTGGAAGGCGCGGATCTCGGTGTAACAGGCGTCCATGGTCGCCGCCATCTGCCGGTGCATGGTCAGCGGGTCGTCGCCCTCGACGAAGTGCGGGGTCCAACCGTAGCCGCGCATCAGCTCGGCCAGCTCCTCCCGCGGGATGCGCGCCAGCAGGGTCGGGTTGTTGATCTTGTAGCCGTTTAGATGAAGGATCGGCAGCACCGCCCCGTCGCGGATGGGGTTGAGGAACTTGCTTGAATGCCAGGAGGTTGCGAGCGGCCCGGTCTCGGCCTCGCCGTCGCCGACTGCCACCGCGACCAGCAGATCCGGGTTGTCGAAGGCCGCTCCGAAGGCGTGGGAGATGGAATAGCCGAGCTCCCCGCCCTCGTGGATGGAGCCGGGGGTCTCGGGGGTGCAATGCGACCCGATCCCGCCGGGGAAGGAGAACTGCTTGAAGAAGGCCTGCATGCCTTCCTCGTCCTCGCTCTTGTTCGGATAGATCTCTGAATAGGTGCCTTCCAGATACACCGGTGCCAGCACGCCGGGGGCGCCGTGTCCGGGACCGGCGAGAAAGATCGCCTCCTGTTGGTGCGCGTTGATGATCCGGTTCAGATGCACATACATAAAGGACAGGCCGGGACTCGCGCCCCAATGACCAAGCAGCCGGCTCTTTAGCTGATTCTCTTTCAGCGGCTCGCGCAGCAGCGGGTTGTCCCGCAGATAGATCATGCCGACGGCGAGATAACAGCACGCACGCCAGTAGGCGTCGATCTTCTCGAGCATCTCGGGGGACAAATCAGCCGGGGTGGTTTCTGCCATCGATGCATCGTTGGCCATGGAATTCTCCTGCTCGGTCGGCGATCGGGGGGGATGCGTATGTCGTTGAAGTATCGCGGATACTAGAGACGCCGTATTAAGGATTCATTACGAAACGGTGAACGCGGCAAGACGCGAAGTGCCGCGCTGGGCACAAAGCGCAGCAGTCGATCAGATAACATCGGTACTGACGGCAGAGCTTCAAGGAGGGATGGCCGCGATCGAAATTCAGTCGAAGCGAATCGTGTGATTGCAGTCACGCCAAGACCCGGCGACCCCGATCGGCACCGACATTGGCTCTTTAGGTAGACGCCGATTAAATGCCGTCCTGGCATTGAATCAGCTCGCGGTCCGAGAGGCGCGACTCCCGGACCGCTCCATTTTCTTGTCCCTTACGGTGCTTGAAGATGCCGGGCCATCCCGGGCCCGGACCGGAAACGCAACAAAACAGCGTTTCCTTTAGGATTCCATCAGGTTGGCCTCGACCACATTAGCGGCGAAGCTCCCGTAGGCGCCTCCGATCTGCTTGGCCATAGAACCAGGGTAGACGTGGAATTCGCCCGCCGCGAGCGCGGCCATGATCGCCTCGGGCACCAACGCGGCCGGCTCCGCAATCTCGCCGAGCCCGGCCGATGCCGCCATGTCGGTCGCGATCGGCCCCGGGTGCACGCTGAGCACCGTCGTTCCCTGCTCTGCGAGCAGCTCGCGCAGACCTTGGGTGATGGAGTAGGCCGCGGCCTTGGAGGCGGAGTAGGTAGAGAAGGCGGCAAAATTCTTAAACGACGCCACCGAGTTTATCTGCACGAAGACACCGCCGCCGTTTCCCTTGAGCACCGGCGCGAACGCTTGGGCCATGTGGATCAGGCCGTTTACGTTGACGTCCATCTCTTGCTCCAGCGACTGCACCGCGTGGTCCTCCAGCGGCGAGGCCGCCTTAAAGATGCCCGCATTGTTCACCACGACCTCGACGTCCGGGGCCGCGGCGGCGGCATCCTTTACGCTCTGCGGCCGGGTCACGTCGAGCTGGAGCGGCACGACCCGCTCGCCGTAAAGCGCGACCAGCGGGTTCAGCGTCTCCAGTGAGCGCGCGCAGGCGTAGACCTTGGCCGCCCCCGCTTCGAGAAACGACTCGACCATTGCCTTGCCGATGCCTCGATTGGCACCGGAGATCAGCACGACGCGGTTTTGGACTGTCTTCATGATGGATTGCACCTCGGTGGATGATGACTAAAATATTTGTACCGAACGGTACGGTTGGATAATATTGACCGATCGGTACATTTTTCAACCATCTTTCGCAGATTGATCGCAGCAGCCGCCATGTCCGCCGGACGCAAACGTAGTTTCGACACAGATCAGGCCCTGGAGACCGCCATGCGCGTCTTCTGGAGCAAGGGATTCGTCGGCACCTCGCTGAGCGACCTGACGCTCGCCCTGGGAATCAACAAACCCAGCCTCTATGCGGCGTTCGGCAACAAGGAGCAGCTCTTTGTCGATGCCCTGAAGCGCTATGGCCGCCACTACGGCCTGCCGCATGCCGCGCACCTGCTGGAGCCGGCGGATGCCCCGCTGCGGCAGCGCGTGCGCGCCTATCTGCTGTCCATCGCGACCATGGTCAGCGACCCCGAGCTGCCGGGCGGGTGCCTCGTCGCGATCAGCAACTGCGAGATCGGGGGCACCCTCCCGGAGGAGGCGGTGCGTACCCTGGCGAGCATCAATCAGTCGACCCACCGCATACTCGAGGATTGCTTCGCCCGGGAGCGGGAGCAGGGTGGTCTCCCGCCCGAGAAGGACCCCGCTGCCCTGGCCGCCTATGTCATGAGCTTGATGTTCGGGATGGCGGTGCTGGTGCGCGGCGGCTTCGGAATGGATGAGCTAACCGCGGTGATCGACTTGGCGGTCGAGTCTCTTTGAGCTGAGCCGATAACCCTTCTTGGAGAACCCCATGACCCAGCGCAATTGGCGGACACCCGGGATCGTTCTGCTCGGCGGAGCGCTGGTGCTGTTCATTTCACTCGGCGTACGGCACACCTTCGGGCTGTTCCTTCAGCCCATGTCGCTCGATATGGGCTGGGGACGCGGCGCCTTTGCCCTCTCCATCGCCACCCAGAACCTGGTTTGGGGTTTGGCACAACCCTTCGCCGGACGGCTCGCCGATCGTTACGGGGCGGGTCTGGTGGTGCTGGGGGGCGCCGTGCTTTACGTGCTGGGGCTTTACGTGATGAGCCAGGCGGCGAGCGAGGGCCAGTTGCTGATCGGCGCCGGGGTGCTCATCGGGCTCGGACTCAGCGGTACGACGTTCCCGGTGGTGTTCGGCGCCATCAGTCGCGTGGTCGCACCCGAGAAGCGCAGTTGGGCCATGGGCGTGTCCATGGCGATCGGCTCCCTGGGACAGTTCTTTCTGCTGCCGAGCAGCAACGCGATGATTCAGGGTTTCGGGTGGAGCGAGGCCCTGCTGGTGCTGGCCGCACTCAGCGTGTTGATGCTCCCGCTCGCCACCACCATGACGGAGCCGGGACGCTCCAAGCACGCCGAGTCCGTACCCTTGCGCACCCTGCTGACGGAGGCCGCGACCCATCGCGGGTTCTGGCTGCTCTCGCTGGGGTTCTTCGTGTGCGGATTCCAGGTCGTCTTCATCGCGACCCACTTGCCCGCTTTTCTCGCCGATCGCGGTCTCGCACCAACCTCCGGTGCAACCGTTCTCGCGCTGATCGGGCTGTTCAATATCGTCGGATCCTATCTGGCGGGTCTATGGGGTGGATTCCTCCCGAAACCCATGTTGCTGAGCGGAATCTACGCCGCGCGTCTGATCGTCATTGCACTGTTCGTGCTGTTGCCGATCACGATTTGGAGCGCCTATGCCTTCGGGATCGCGATGGGGCTGCTGTGGCTCAGCACCGTCCCGCTCACCAACGGAACGGTGGCGAGCATCTTCGGCGTGGAAAACTTGTCGATGCTGGGCGGCGTGGTATTCCTATTCCATCAGATCGGCGCCTTCCTCGGCGGCTGGCTCGGAGGTTATCTCTACGACGCACTGGGCAACTACGACCGCGTGTGGGCGATCGCGATGGCCTTGAGCGTCATCGCGGGCCTGTTGAATCTGCCGATCCGCGAGCGAGCCATCCCGCGGATCGCTGGGGCACGCGCCTGAATCCTGCCATGCGCCGTCTGCTCGTGATCGCCGGACTGTCCGCGCTCGGGATGCTGACCCTATTGGCGCTGGCGCACTACCGCTCAGCGGACATGGTGCTGGCGTTCTTCGCGGGCCAGCTCCCGGGCTGCTGGTAATCGTCAGACTTCGCCATCCTCCTGCAGCCGGCCCTTCTCATCCAGCTCCAGCGCCGGAATGGCTGCCAGACCGCCGCAGGCGATTGCCCGCAGCGCGCCGTACATGGAAGCGGTATTGCCGATGACTCGCTGGGTCTGCTTCTCCCGTTCGGCCCAGTGCTTCTCCATGACCTCGCGCTCACGCCGGATTTGCGACTGCATAAGCTCGAAGGTCTCGACGATCGCCTCGACCCGCAGGCGAAACTCGTCGCCCGCAAGATAGCGGTAGAGCAGATCCACCTGCTCGTCGGTGGCGCGCAAGGCGGCGCGGGCGCCGGCAACTTGAATCAGCTGCTCGCGCAGCGCCATCGCAAGCACCGGCCAGGTTTGGATATTCACGACCCAAACCCCGTCGATGCGGCACAGACTCTCGACCCCTTCTGGGAGCGCGACGCAGATCAGCACCGCGGCGGCGGCGGCCGTGGCTCGCTGATCCGCCGCCAGGGCCTCGACCCACGCGGGCTCCCAATCGGGATCGCTCTTCGTCTGCCAGAGTATTAGGCCACAGTCCTCCAGGCGCCCGTTTCGCACGCGCTGCTGGATGTCCGCGGTGCGCCGAGCGTCCAACACGCGCTTGATGCGATCCCCGGAGAACTGCCGGCCCAGGGCCGCCACGATATCCAGATCGAGCCGCTCTCGCTGGATCTGCGAGGGGCCGTCGCTACCACCGGCATCCGCCAGGGCCTGGCGCAGATCGGCGATCTGACGCTCTCTCTCCTTCCTGAGGCTATCGCGTATGCGCTCGCCCTGTGCCTCTTGCGCCTCCTCCAGATCCTCCTTCTCCTTGTTTAGCGCGGCCTCGCGGGCGATCGCCTCTTCCGCGCGCTGGGCCTGCTCGGCGAGCCGCATCCTTAGATCGGCGAGGTCGAGCGCGAGCGCC
>JBGSTR010000621.1:0-2990 GCA_041736365.1 Chromatiaceae bacterium
GCCGGCCCCGGCGAACAGGTGCTCCAGCAGACAGCCGAAGGCGGCCGGCTGAAGCCCGAGCCAAGGGGGCAGCCCACCGCCTCCGCCACAACGTGTCGCGATCATGCCCGCGAAGGCAGCGGCGTTGCCCGACCCCGTGGCGTGGGCCATGAGCTGCTGATAGAGGAACTCTACAGGATCCGTTTGGGCGCGTGCCGCTGCCGTCATGATCAATACTCCACCAAGATGTCCTCGTCGCGCACGATCATCTGGCAGGCCAGACGCCACTGGCTGGGCAGGTCGTCGACGGCCATCTGCTCGATCTCCGCACGGGTGATCTTGCCCTGCTCGCGCAGGACCGTCTTCTCCTTCTCGGTCAAAGGGCCGCCCATGCGTTGGTTCTTGTTGTCGACGCTGGATACGCGCACCACGCAGTGCCCGCATTCGCCGTCTTGGCAATCATGGTTGACCGGGACCTTGTGCTCCTTGGCGAGCTTGAGCACCGTCTCGGTGTGGCTGCCGGCAACGGCATACACGGTCTTGTCCTTGTAGTCGGGACTGGAAAAGGTTACGAGTGCCATCGATTTTTCTCCGAATTGGGTTGGCCGAACGGTATCGCTCAGGCGGGTTTGACGCGGCAGTCACCGAGGATCTGGGCCTGGCACGCGAGCCGGTCGTGGCGGCTGGCCATGTTTTCGCGCAGGACCTTCTCCTCCAGCACCGAGGGCTCGGTGAGATTGTTCCAGCCCTCCAGGACATGCATCATGCAGGTCCCGCAGTCGCCCTCGCGGCAACCGTAGATGATGCTGGCCCCGATCTTCTCGGAGACCTCGATGACCCGGGTCCCGGCCGGGACGTTAACCGTCTGATCTATGTCGTCGAACGTGATTTTTGCCTTAGGCATGCTGTGTTCTCCATTGGGTTGGGTACGGAATCAATCTCATCTCCCCTTCGTCGGCCTTTGCCGTCTCTTATTGGTTCTTTACCCCGATCGCCTGATGGCCGACCCGGGTTGCTTGCCCGTGTGTGGTTGTTCCGGCTTTAGGCAAGGTCCGCGAGCTCGATCACCCGCGCTTCTTGCCGCCCGACCAGGGCGCGTGCGATCTCGCGGCCGAAGGCGGTGCACTCGGCAAGCTCCGAGTCGGTGGGGATGAGCTTCACCCGCAGCCCGGCCACCGGGACGCGCATTTTCAGCCCGCGCATTCGATCCTCGATCATGCGCACCGCCTCGCCGCTCCAGCCGTAGGAGCCGAAGGCCGCGCCTACCTTGCCCTTGAGATTGACCACGACCAGTGACGACAGCAGATCCCACACCGGCTTGACCGCGTCCCCGTTGATGGTGGGCGAGCCGAACGCCAGGCCGTCGGCCTCTTCGATCAGGTCCACGAAGGGGTCGGTCTCGCCGCCTTCCAGGTCGTAGAGGGACACCCGCACACCGCCCACGGCGTCGGCGCCGGCGCGGACCGCTTCGGCCATACGCGCCGTGTTGCCGTAGGAGGACATGTAAAAGATGGCCAGCGACTTCTCGTCGTCGCCGAATTGTGCGGCCAGACTCGAAGTCGACAGCTCACGGTAGTGGGTGACGTAACGGCGCGGTCGCTCGCTGAGGACGGGGCCGTGCGCCGGGGCAATGGTCTTGAGCGCCAGCGGCTCGATCAGTCGCAGCGCCTCCAGCACATGCTGCTTGAATGGCCGCATGATGTGGGCATAGTAGTAGTCGAACGAGAATCGAAAGTCACCGACTCGATCGTTGAACAGCCGATTGTCGCAGTAGTGACAACCGAACACATCGCCCGAGAACAGGATCTGGTCCTCCACCAAGTAGGTACACTGGGTGTCCGGCCAGTGCAGGAAGGGCGTATGCAGAAAGCGCAGTGTGCGCCCGCCCAAGTCGACCTCGTCGCCGGTGCCGACGCTGACGTACTCCAGTGCCCCGTCCGCGGGTTTCAGCAGGGCCTTGAGCATGGACACCGCCCGCGTGGAGATATACAGGGTTGCCTGCGGTGCGCGGCGCAGCAGCTCGGGCAGCGCGCCGCTGTGATCGGGCTCCAGATGATTGAGGACCACCACACGGATCTCGTCGTAGCGGGCCACGGACTCCAGGCGGGCGAAGAATTCGTCCGCAAGCTCGGCCTTGACCGTATCGATGACCGCAACGCCCTCTTCGCCGCGCACCACATACGAGTTGTAGGTGGTGCCGTTGGCGGTCTTGAGGATGATGTCGAAGGTCCGCAGCGTAGGGTCCAGGGCGCCGATCCAGTGCACCCCGGGCGCGATCGGCACCGCCTCGCGACGGGCAGAGACGTCCAGCACCGCGCTCGGCTGCGCGCTCATCTCCATCAGCGAGCCTGGATCTCGGCCATGGCTGCGGCCAGCATCGCCGGCGGGATGCCGGTCAGGGATCCGACCGGATTGGCGGGTAAGCCGGAGCTATCGAGGATGGCCCCTTCGATGGGACAGATGCTCGCGCACTGGGGGTCGGCAAAGTGGCCGGCGCACTCGTTGCACTTCTCAGAGTCGATCAAGAAATGGGGCTTGGCCTCGCGGATGGCCAGGCTGGGGCACAATGGCTCACAGGCCCAACAATTCACGCAGCCTTCGATGATCTGCAACGCCATCTGGCGATACCTCGTGGTTGGCGAGCAATTCGGCGGTCCCGCGGTGCATCCGCGGGCCGTCCGGATGAATCAGGCGCGGATGCGCAGCTTGTCCGGTGCCGGCTTCGCCAGGCGCCCGTCGTTTGCCATCTCGCGGTAGACCGCGGCGACGGCCTCCTCGATAGGCTCCATGGCGTGCTCGCCGTTCGGCACGATGCCGGCGTCCTCCAACTGTTGCCACGGCTCGTAGCCGATCTTCGAGCACAACACCGCCTCGCAGCCGGCCAGCGTGCGGATGGTGCCGGCCAATGCGGTCTCGGCGTCGCCGCAGGTGTCGCCGCCGCCGCAGTAGAGCTCCACCTTGCGGTGGCCGATGAAGCGCACGTCCTGGCTGCTGGCCTCGTAGATCAGAAA
>JBGSTR010000043.1:0-12748 GCA_041736365.1 Chromatiaceae bacterium
AGATCGCCGCGGCGAAAGCCATCGGAGGCTCCGGTCGTGCGGCGGCCTCTGCCTCGCGCCGCGGAACTTGCAGCACCGCGTAATAGAGCAGCCAGGCGATGCCGTAGCTGATCACCCAGGCCCAGATGACGTCCGACAGGAAGTGATCGCCGGCGGCCATCCGTCCGATCCCGATCAGGGTTCCCAGCAGCAGGGATCCGGCGAGCGCGAGCCAGGCGAGGGTCGGGCGCCGACGCAGCCAGACCAGGAAAAAGGCCCCGAGCATGAAGCCCACCGACGCGTGTCCGGACGGGAACGACTTGCCCTTGCCGGGCTCGCCGCGCCGCAACGGAGGAAGGTAGTCGACGGTGCCGCCGAGCTGCGCGGTCTGGTTCGGACGCGGCCGCCCCCAGTAGTCCTTGAGCACGCCGTTGACGGTCAGCCCCGGTCCCAGCACCGCCGCGGCGGTGATGAAGACCGCATACAGCCGCACGCGCCGAAAACGCCTGGAGACCGCCCCGGCCGCCAGCACGAAGAGACCACCGAGCATCACGAACCCGGCCAGCAGGGGCGCGGCCACGTAGAAGAAGTTCCACAACGGCCGCTGGGCCTCGAACCAGGGATCGTCCGCCGCGGGATGATGGAAGTGGGCCGCGACCCGGATATCCAGGTCGCTGAGCCAGAAGGGCAGCGTCCCGGCCACGGCCACCAGGAGTAGTGCGATGAGCTGCGGCAGCCAGTAGCGGCGAGTCGACCCCGAGCTGGACACGAGCCCGCGATCAGCCGCGGCGGGTTGCGCGGGGTCGGTGCGGCGTGGCGGCCACCGCTAGAACAGAAAATATCGCTGTGCCATCGGCAGCACCGCCGCGGGCTCGCAGGTCAAGAGCTCGCCGTCGGCTCGGACCTGGTAGGTCTGCGGATCCACGTCGATGTGCGGCTGCCAATCGTTGTGGATCATGTCCGATTTGCGCACCTGCCGGACGTCCCGAACGACCCCGATGCGGCGCGCCAGATTCAGTCGCTGCGGCTCGCCAGCCTGTAGCGCCCAGTTGGAGATGAAGGTCATGCAGGTCGCGCCGAGTGCGCCGCCGAAGGCGCCGAACATGGGTCTGTAGTGCACCGGCTGCGGCGTCGGGATCGAGGCGTTCGGATCGCCCATCGGCGCCGCGGCGATCATCCCGCCCTTCAAGATCAGGCTCGGCTTGGTGCCGAAGAAGGCGGGCCGCCACAGGACCAAATCGGCGAGCTTGCCGACCTCCACCGATCCGACCTCGTGGGCGATGCCGTGGGTGATGGCCGGATTGATGGTGTACTTGGCGACATAGCGCTTGGCGCGCAGATTGTCGTGCTCCGCCGGATCGCCGCTCAAGCTGCCGCGCTGCACCTTCATCTTGTGCGCGGTCTGCCAGGTGCGGGTGACGACCTCGCCCACCCGGCCCATGGCCTGTGAGTCGGATGCGATCATCGAGAAGGCCCCGAGGTCGTGCAGGATGTCCTCCGCGGCGATGGTCTCGCGGCGGATGCGCGATTCCGCGAAGGCCACGTCCTCGGGAATCGCCGGCGAGAGATGATGGCAAACCATCAGCATGTCGAGGTGCTCGTCCACGGTGTTGACCGTATAGGGGCGCGTCGGGTTGGTCGAAGAGGGCAGCACGTTCGGCAGTCCGCAGGCCTTGATGATGTCCGGTGCGTGCCCGCCGCCCGCGCCCTCGGTATGGTAGGTGTGAATGCCGCGGTCCTTGAAGGCGGCGATGGTGTCCTCCACGAAGCCCGACTCGTTGAGGGTGTCGGTGTGGATCGCCACCTGCACGTCGTAGCGCTCGGCAACGTCCAGACAGCAATCGATGGCCGCCGGGGTCGTGCCCCAGTCCTCGTGCAGCTTCAGCCCCATCGCCCCCGCGCGCACCTGCTCCTCCAAGGGGTAGGGCAGGCTGCCGTTGCCCTTGCCAAGAAAGCCGAGATTGATCGGCAGTCCCTCGGCGGCCTGGAGCATACGGCCGATGTACCAAGGCCCCGGCGTGCAGGTGGTCGCGTTGGTGCCGGTAGCCGGGCCGGTGCCGCCGCCCAGCATGGTGGTGACTCCGGACATAAGCGCCTCCTCCACCTGCTGCGGGCAAATGAAATGGCAATGCGAGTCGATCGCGCCGGCGGTGACGATCTGGCCCTCGCCGGCGATCGCCTCGGTGCCCGGGCCGACCAGGATGTCGACCCCGGCCTGAGTGTCCGGGTTGCCCGCCTTGCCGATCCCGGCGATGCGCCCGTTCTTGATCCCGATGTCGGCCTTGACGATGCCCCAATGGTCGAGGATCAGGGCGTTGGTGATGACCAGATCCACCACTTGGTCCGACCCGCTCTGACATTGACCCATGCCGTCGCGGATCACCTTGCCGCCGCCGAACTTGACCTCGTCGCCGTAGTGGGTGCGGTCGTCCTCGACCTGAATGAACAGCTCCGAGTCGGCGAGCCGCACCCGGTCGCCGATGGTGGGCCCATACATGGATGCATAGGCGGCGCGGCTGATTCGGCTCATGGTGTACTCCCGTCCAAGGCGCCCATCACCCGGGCGTTGAAGCCGTAGACCTTGCGCACGCCGGCGTAGGGAACCAGCGTCACCGTCCGCGACTGACCGGGCTCGAAGCGCACCGCGGTGCCGGCGGGGATGTCCAGCCGATAGCCGCGCGTCGACTCGCGATCGAACGACAAGGCGTGATTGGTCTCGAAGAAGTGATAGTGGGAGCCCACCTGGATCGGCCGGTCGCCGGCATTGGCGACCTCAACGGCGATCGCGGGGCGCCCGGCATTGAGCTCGATGTCTCCGGGGACGGTAATCAGCTCGCCTGGAATCATGACGCGACCTCCTATCGGGGCCTATTTAGGGGTGACCAAGCCGGCGACCAGCCGAAGCGGTCAGACGATCGGCTCGTGCACCGTGACCAGCTTGGTTCCATCGGGGAAAGTGGCCTCGACCTGCACATCCTTGATCATCTCCGGGATGCCGTCCATGACGTCGGCGCGGGTCAACAGGGTACGGCCGTAGTCCATCAACTCGGCCACGCCGCGACCGTCGCGGGCGCCCTCGAGGATCGCGCAGCTGATCAGGGCTACCGCCTCCGGATAGTTCAGCTTCAGCCCTCGGGCCTTGCGGCGCTCGGCGACCAGGCCGGCGGTGAACAGCAGCAGCTTGTCTTTCTCTCGCGGGGTCAGCTCCATGGTCTGCTCTCCAGTTGCGGCGCGGCCGCTGATCATGCCACATCAAGTCGCCCAGATCCTCGGCGGGCAGGCCTCGCGTCCGATCAGGCGAGGGCGCAGTATGCCCCAAAGCGCGACGAAAAGTCGTCGTACCGGCTCGCTGCCGGGGGCCAGGCAACGGGCTACCAACAGGTCGTCGACCCGGGTCGCCGACCAGTTGAGGTCGTTGCGGAATAGCTGGGCGCGCACCGCTTCGAGGTCTTCCGCTCGGGTTCCGGAGGCAACGAAGGTCGCCGCGACCGGAAAGCCGCGCAAGCCGCTCGGGCCATCGAGACTCCCCGTCCCATCCACGCGCAGACGCTCGATCAACAGCGGCGCCCCGTCGCGCCATATCCGCAGGCCCATGTCGGCGCTGCCGGTTGCGAAACGCTCGCCGATCACCGGGCGGCCGAGACACTGCACCTCCCAACCGATAAACCGGGCGTCGCCGCCGAGTTGAATCTCGCTCAGCAGGCCGGCGTTGGCCCCGGGAAACAAAATATTCTCCTGCGGAAACCATTCCAGCACGCCGCCGGGGGCCACGCTCAGGCGTTGGGTCTGGGTGGCGGGCGGTCCCGCGCTGCGATAGAACTTTGCCGCACCCGGGGTGGTGATCAGCGCGTGGGCGCCCGCGCCCACCGCCGCGCTCAGCTCAACCTGGTCGCCACCCACCAGGCCGCCCGGTGGGTGCAGCACGTAGAGGTGAGCGGGGGCACCCTCAGGGTAGAAGGGGCGCTGAAGGGTCAAGGGTCCGTAGTGGCGCTTGCCGGCCAGAACCGTACGCCCGCCGCGTTCCGCAAACTCCATTTCGAGCTGGGCTCGCCAGCCCACCGCGTCGGCCATCGGTGCTGGATCGGGCTCGGCGCGGGGGAGGATTGGCATGTGCTTGGTACTAGGCTGGCGCGGCAACGCCGGCATCATACGGTCAGGTATTCCCGAACCAGGTCGTCGCTCAGCTGCTCCATGGCGCCGGTTGCCATCAACCGGCCGCGGTCGAGAATCAGAAACTGGTCGGCAACACGACGGGCGAATGGCAGCTTCTGCTCCACCAGGATCACGGTCAATCCCAGCTCGGCGATCAGGCGGCAGATGATATCCCCGATCTCATGCACGATGTTGGGCTGAATGCCCTCCGTGGGCTCGTCCAGGATCAACAGCTTGGGGTCGATCACGAGTGCGCGCCCGATCGCGAGCTGCTGCTGCTGGCCACCGGAGAGATCCCCGCCGCGACGCCCGAGCATCTCCTTGAGCACCGGAAACAGCTCGAACACCAACCCCGGGATCCGCCGCGCACCGTCGCGTCGCGCCGGCAGACCGATCTGGAGATTCTCCTCGACACTCAGCAGCGGGAAGATCTGCCGGCCCTGGGGTACATAGCCGATGCCCAGCTCGGCGCGGGCCTCGGCGGCGCGCCGAGCGAGGTCGATCCCCTCGTAATCGATCGCGCCCGAACGCAGCGGCAACAGACCCATGATGGCCTGCACCAGCGTCGTCTTGCCGACCCCGTTGCGGCCCATCACGCAGGTGCATTGCCCCGTCGCGAGCTCGACATCGAGATCCCAAAGGGTATGGCTTTCGCCGTAGAACTGGTTCAGTCCGGTGATTTTGAGCATTGCTGCGGCTGGCCCCTGATGCGCCGGGGAACCCCCGGCGGTACCGACTCATTCTCCGAGATAGACCTCGACCACCCGCGGGTCGGCCTGCACCTCGTCCATGCTGCCCTCGGCCAGCACGGCGCCCTGGTGCAGCACCGTCACGCGCTTGGCGATGGAGCGCACGAAGTCCATGTCGTGCTCAACCACCACGACAGAATGCTTGCCCTCGAGCGACAACAACAGCTCCGCGGTGCGATCCATCTCCTGGTGGGTCATCCCGGCCACCGGCTCGTCGACCAGCAGCAAGCGCGGGTCCTGCATCAACAGCATGCCGATCTCCAGCCATTGTTTCTGCCCATGGGACAGGGCGCCGGCGGCGCGGCCGATCTGATCGGAGAGGCCGATGATCCCCAAGACCTCGTCGATGCGGTCGCGCTGGGTACCGGAGAGCCGGGCGAACAGGGTCGGGAGCACGCGTTTGTCGCCGGCCATGGCGAGCTCCAGGTTCTCGAAGACGCTGTGGTGCTCGAATACCGTGGGTTTCTGAAACTTGCGCCCGATCCCGATCTCGGCGATCTCGGACTCGGAGAGCCGCAGCAGGTCGATGTTGCGCCCGTAGTAGGCGGTCCCGGAGTCGGGCCGGGTCTTGCCGGTGACGATGTCCATCATCGTGGTCTTGCCCGCACCGTTGGGCCCGATCACGCAACGCAGCTCTCCGGCGTTGACGTAGAAGTTTAGGTTGTTGATGGCCTTGAAGCCGTCGAAGCTGACGCTGACGTCCTCCAGGTACAGGATCGTGCCCTGGCTGACATCGAGGTCGATGTCCTTGACCGAGTACATGAAGTCCCATTGCCGGTCGCGGCGCATGGACTCCCGCAACTGCTCGACGCGCTTCATGGCGCCGCCCCCTGAGCGCCCGCTGCTCGCCCCTGCGGACGCAGTCGGCGCAACAGGCCGGCGATCCCGGTGGGCAGGAACAGGGTTACGAATACGAACAGACCACCCAGCGCGAACAACCACGCCTCCGGAAAGACGCCGGTGAAATAGGTCTTTCCGTAGTTGACCAGAACCGCCCCGATCACGGCGCCGTAGAGGGTTGCGCGACCGCCGACGGCCACCCAGATCACCAGCTCGATGGAATTCAGCGGCGAGAATTCGCCGGGGTTGATGATCCCGACCTGGGGCACGTAGAGCGCCCCCGCGACGCCCGCGAGCATGGCCGAGAAGGTGAAGATCGCGGCCTTCACGCGGTCGACCCGATAGCCGATAAAACGGGTACGCGGCTCGGCGTCGCGGATTGCCACGGCAACTCGACCGAGACGCGAAGTCACGATGAAGCGACAGGCCAGGTAGCCCAAAGCCAACGCGATCACGGATGCCAGGAACAGGCCGATCCGGGTGGCGTCGCTTTGCAGGTCAAAGCCCAGCAGATCCTTGAAATCGGTGAGTCCGTTATTGCCGCCGAAACCCATCTCGTTGCGAAAGAAGGCGAGCATCAAGGCATACGTCAGCGCCTGGGTGATGATCGACAGATAGACGCCGGTCACCCGCGAGCGGAAGGCCAGCCACCCGAATACGAAGGCCAGCACCCCGGGCACCAGCACGATCATCAGTGCCGCGAACCAGAAGTGCCGAAATCCCTGCCAGAACCAGGGCAGCTCCGGCCAGTTGAGGAAGACCATGAAATCCGGGAGATCCGGGTTGCCGTAGACCCCGCGGTCGCCGATCTGGAGCATCAGATACATGCCCATCGTGTAGCCGCCGAGGGCGAAGAAGGCCCCGTGTCCCAGGCTGAGTATGCCCAGATAGCCCCACACCAGATCCACCGCGACCGCCAGCAGGGCGTAGGTCAGATACTTGCCGAGCAGCGTTACCGTAAAGGTCGAGACGTGCCAGGGGCTGGATTCCGGGAACGCGAGATTGAGCACCGGCACGATCACGCCGATCAACACCAGCACCGCCATCATCGCCTGGCCGCCCGAATCGCCGCGCATTGCCTTCAGAAGTCCCATGGATCAACCCTCCGCGGCGCGGCCGCGCTGCGGGAACAGGCCGCGCGGGCGTTTCTGGATGAACAGGATGATGAACACCAGCACCAGGATCTTCGCCAGCACCGCGCCGACCCAGGGCTCCATCAGCTTGTTCGCGACACCCAGGGTCAACCCCCCCACCAGCGTGCCCCAGAGATTACCCACGCCGCCGAACACCACGACCATGAAGGAATCGATGATATAGGCCTGCCCCATGTTGGGGCCGACGTTGGTGAGCTGGGATAGGGCCACCCCGGCAACGCCGGCGATACCCGCGCCGAGCCCGAAGGTCAGCGCGTCCACGCGTGCCGAACGCACCCCCATGGCGCGCGCCATTGCCCGGTTCTGGGACACCGCCCGAACCTGAAGCCCGAGTGCGGTGCGCTTGAGGATCATCAGCAACGCGAAAAACACCAGGAGGGCAAACACCACGATATAGAGCCGGTTGTAGGTGAGGCTCAGCACCGGATTGATCTGGAGCGAACCACTCATCCATGACGGATTCTCGACCGCCACGTTCTGCGCCGAGATGGTCGTACGCACGAGCTGTTGCAGAATCAGGCTGATGCCGAAGGTGGCGAGCAGCGTCTCGAGCGGCCTGCCGTAGAGAAACCGGATCACCGTGCGCTCGATCAGAATTCCGAAGAGTCCCGAGACCAAAAACGCCGCTGGAACCGCGACCAGCAGCGAGTAATCGATGGCCGCGGGCATCGCCTGTTGAACCAGATAGGTGGTGTAGGCCCCGAGCATGATCAGCTCGCCGTGGGCCATATTGATCACGCCCATCACCCCGAAGGTGATCGCCAGCCCGATGGCCGCGAGCACCAGCACCGAGCCCAGGCTGAGCCCAAAGAACAGGGTCTCGACGGCGGCGTAGAGGCTGATCTGATGGTCGATCGCCGCCAGCGCCGACTCGATTGCGGCCTTAACCTCGGGGTCCTGTTCTCGTGCCAGGGCACCGGCGAGTGCGTTGCGCGCATCCGGATACAGGCTGCCCTCGAGGGCCCGCGTCGCCTCCAGCCGACGCGGGGTTTCGTCGGCGCTCAGATTAGCGATCCCGATTGCCAGGGATAAGGCGTCGCGAACGCCCTTATCCTCCTCTTTCTGCAACTGGGTGCGCATGGCCTCGACCAGCTCGGGGCTGGCGTCGGACATCATCTCGCGGGCGGCGCGCAAACGGGCCCCGGGGTCCGGGCTGGCGAGGGTGAGCCCCGCAATACCGGCGCGAATGCCCCCGCGCATCCGGTTGTTGAGCGTGATCTTCTTCGCACCGCCGCGCCCCACTTCGCCGAGATCCGCGCCGGTAAGCGGGTCCTTCAGCCGATATCCGGCGCCGGCTCGTTCCGCGAAAACCACCTGTCGATCGTCGGATCGGTAGTAAAGGTCGGCGCCGAGCAGGGCCTTTAGGATCGGCAGCGCACGCGGGTCGCCGCTCGCCGCGATTCCGTCCGCGGCCTTCTCCTTGATCGCGAACGATTGGTCGGCAAGCCCCGGCAACCACTCATCCAGGGTCTGGGCCAGTGCGCCCGAGCCCGCACCCCACAGAACGGCGAACAGGGTCAGCAGGATCTGGACGCGCAATGGTGCGATTCGCATGGGGCTGGCTCTTTCGGACGGATTCCGAGTGGAAGGGAGGGGCAAGTCGTAAATTAGGCGCGGACCGCCGGGAGCCTTGGCGCCCGGCGGATCCGGCTACTGCGCCGCTTGGGCGCCGAGGCAGGTCTTCGTCTTGACGTTGTAGTTGCCGCAGTTGATCGGCGGCGTCCAGTCGGCCGTAAGGTCCTTAGACCCTTCCAGGTAGTCGGACCAGGCGTCGCCCGCGACCTCGCCGTCGGTCTGCCAAACCACGGCGAACTGGCCGTCGTCCTGGATCTCGCCAATCAAAACCGGCTTGGTGATGTGATGGTTCGGGAGCATCTTCGCCGTGCCGCCGGTGAGATTCTGGGTCTCCAGACCGATGATGGCCGCCGCGACCTTATCGGTATCCGTGCTGCCCGCCTTCTCGACCGCCTTCACCCAGAGATCAAAGCCAATCTTGTGGGCCTCCATCGGGTCGTTGGTGACGCGCTTGGGGTCCTTGATGAAACCCTGCCAGGTCTCGATGAAGGCATCGTTGGCCGGATCGTCGACGCTCATGAAATAGTTCCAGGCCGCCAGGTGCCCGACCAAAGGCTTGGTGTCGATCCCGGAGAGCTCCTCCTCGCCGACCGAGAAGGCGACCACGGGGATGTCCTCCGCGGAGACGCCCTGATTGCCCAGCTCCTTGTAGAAGGGCACGTTGGCATCGCCGTTGATGGTGGAAACCACGGCGGTCTTCTTACCGGTGGAGCCGAACTTCTTGATGTCCGAGACGATGGACTGCCAGTCGGAGTGACCGAACGGGGTGTAGTTGATCATGATGTCCTCGTCGGCGACGCCCTTCAATTTCAGGTAGGCCTCGAGGATCTTGTTCGTGGTGCGGGGATAGACATAGTCGGTCCCGGCAAGCACCCAGCGCTGCACGCCGAGATCGTTCATCAGGTAGTCGACCGCGGGAATGGCTTGCTGGTTGGGCGCGGCACCGGTGTAAAAGACGTTCTTGGAGGACTCCTCGCCCTCGTACTGAACGGGATAGAAGAGCAGGCTGTTCAACTCCTCGAATACCGGCAGCACCGACTTGCGCGATACGGAGGTCCAGCAGCCGAAGACCACGGCCACCTTGTCCTTCGCGATCAGCTCGCGGGCCTTCTCGGCGAACAAGGGCCAGTCGGACGCCGGATCGACGACGACGGCCTCGAGCTTGCGCCCGAGCAGACCGCCCCTCTTGTTCTGCTCATCCACCAGCATCAGCACGGTGTCCTTGAGCGTGGTCTCGCTGATGGCCATGGTGCCGGACAAGGAATGCAGGACGCCGACCTTGATGGGTTCGTCTTGCGCGGCAGACGTTGCGCCCGCCGCCAGACCGAGCGTTAGGCCGAGACCTAGAAGTAGGGGTTTCGTCAGCTTGCGTCTGCGCATAGGTTCCGCTCCAGGGTGGTGTCTAAAAGATCGACGCAAAGGCGTCCGGCAGCACGAAGCACGGATCGCGCCAATCCTCATAAAGATTGCATCTGCGGCGGCACCGCGACGCGTTGAACATCGGCGGACGACGCACCCAAGCGGCGCATGCGCCCGACGAAAAGCCGACGGACTGCCGTTCGCGGGCGCCGCCGCTGGAGAATCTCGGTCCAATCCAACGCGCCGAGACCCGGTCAAGCATCGCCACGGGGCGCTCAGCACCATGTTGGTGCGCTCAGTCGACCCTTTCTGGGGCGAAGCCCTGCTGGCTACTGGACCCGACCGGCGCGCTTGGACTAATGTTCGCTCGCCGTAACACAACAAAATCACCCAAGGAGATCGATGAAAATGCACAAACTTGTGATCGCAGCAACCCTGTCGCTGATTAGCGGCGCAGTATTCGCCGCCGACATGGCGACGCCCGACGAGGCCAAGGCCATGTCTCAAAAGGCACAGGCCGCGGTGAATGAGATGGGAAGCGAGAAGGCCTTTGCCGCGTTCGCCGCGCCCGACGGCGGATTCAAGGAGAAGGACCTCTACGTATTCTGCATGGACAACGACGGGGTGATGCTCTCACACGCCGTCAAGCCGGAGCTGGTCGGCAAGAATATGGCCGACTTCAACAAGTACGGCGACGATCTGTTCAAGAACATGATCGCGGTATCGAAGGGCGCGGGTGAAGGTTGGGTCGACTACAAATGGCCGTACCCGGGAACCGAGGAGATCAAGGAGAAGACCAGCTACGTCATGACCAACAATGAGGGCTTTTTCTGCGGCGTCGGCGCCTACAAGTAGGCAGCGACAAAGGGTGCCTTGAGTGAATCAAGGCACCCGATCCGGTGTCGCCGGCCAATACCGAGGCCGGTGACCCGATGGCTCGGATACCACAACGGGACGTCCCCGGCATTCCCGGGTCGGGGCGTACGTCTTAGCGCCGCAACAATCCCTTTGTGGCGGCGATCAAACCCGGAGACACTTGTTGTGTAGCGGCGGCATTTCCACCCTAGACAACGCTTGGACAGGGACTGACTTCAGTCGGATTCGACCGCGCTGACCTCGGCGGCGCCGGCATAGGCAGCCTGGAATTCCGCGACCTTCGCGATCATCTCCCGACCCCGTTCGTCGCTGTTGCGGAAGTGCTCCAACAGGGTCTGCTCCTGCTGGGAGAACAAACCCGCGTCATCCAGGCACAACAGGTAAGTGGGCGTCACGTTTCCCAAAGCGGCCGAAAGCGCGGTCGCCTCTTCGAGGCCCATGCGGCGAATACCCTGCTCATAGTTGCTGATGCGCGACTTGGACAGGGCGCCCGTACGGGTGGCAAGAGCGGATAGACTTAGCTGCTGTGCTTGGCGCGCGCCGCGAAGGCGTAGCCCGATTTTTTTGGTAAGGTCCATTCCGTCACAATATCCAATAATCGAGAGATTGTGGTACACAATTTTGCACTAACAATGGGCAACCCCTATTCGAACGGTGCTAAATTTTATGGATAAAATCGGCTCGCCAACCGCCCTCGCCGCGGGTGGGGCGGCGCCGATCGGGAGTCGATTTCGCAATGCGGCGGACCGCTTCAGCCGAGATAGGCATCTTCCCACTCGGATTCGCCAACGGGCTGCGGTTGCGGCTCGACGATGCGGTCGGCGAACAACCCCCCGATGATCTTCACGAAACACTTGGTCTGGGGAGACAGGAATTTTCCGCGCCGCTGAACGATCCCGTAGCTGCGGCGCGGGAAGTATTCGGCGAGTGAAACACGGCCGAGATCCTCTTCTCCGGTCAGGCAGACGTCGGTGACGATCGAAACCCCGAGCCCGAGCTCCACGTATTTCTTGATCACCTCCCAGCCGCCGGCCTCGAGCGTCACCCGGTAGGCGAGATTGTGCTGCTTGAAGACCAAGTCGACCATGCGCCAGGTGCTCAAGTGCCGCGGGGGCAAGATCAACCCATAGGGCGCGATGTCTTCGAGCGTCACCCGATCCCGCCCGGCAAGCGGATGATCCTTGGGCGTGATCAGCGTCGGCTCGAAAGATACGAACGGGCGGTACGTAATGTCGTCGGGGACCTCGAGCATGGAGCCGACGGCGAGATCGGCCTCGTCCGCGCGCAGCATCGCAAGCCCATCGCGCCCGGTCACATTGTGCAGCTTCAGATCGATGCCGGGATACTGTTGGACGAAGGCGCGCACCGGCTCGGGCAGGATATAGAGGATGGTCGATTCTCCGGCGGCCACATTCAGCACGCCCTGATCGACGCGACCGCATTGGGTCGCGAAGGCATCGTGGAGCTTGTCCATGCCTTCCACCAGCGGCTCGGCCATCTGGAACAGCAACGCCCCCTCGGGCGTGAGCCGGATCTTGGGACCTCGACGCTCGAACAAGACCGTGTCGAATTCGCGCTCGAGTGCCTGGATCTGCAGCGACACCGTCGGCTGGCTGAGGAAGATCTTCTCGGCCGCAGCGCTCACGCTGCCGGTGCGCGCGGCGTGGCAGAAGGCGCGCAGTTGTTTCAGCCGGTTCTGTTTGTAGTGGATCTGCGGTCCGGAACCCATTGGTGGCCTTCCATTGTGCTCCTGGCGGGAGCCTTGAGGGTATCGCATTCGGGTCATTGAGAAAAGCAATGGGCAGATTAGGAAAACCCCGGGCGGGCTGAAGGGCGCACCGATTTTAGCGGCTCGTGCCACAAAAATTGGGGTTCTCGAGGCTCGCGACGCTTAGGGTGCCGCTGATCGCGACTCTCGCAGAGAACGAACGTCGGTCGCGAAATTGAAGGTGTCGCGAGCGATCATTGGGACGGCGGCGCGCTGGGCGGTGCGTGCACGCACGCGCAGCCCCTCGTCCGGGTGCACCAGCGCCAGGTTGGTCAAGACGGCAGCGGGCGAAGGCA
>JBGSTR010000699.1:0-2958 GCA_041736365.1 Chromatiaceae bacterium
TCCGGCGGCAGCTCCAGCGCGCGTTGCCCGAGTCCGTTCTCGACATCATTGAGAGCGCGCTGCAGGATCGCTACGATCTCCTCGACCCCCAGCGACTTCAGGACGTAGACCCGCGCCCTGGAAAGCAGGGCATTGTTGAGCTCGAAGGACGGGTTTTCGGTGGTGGCCCCGATAAAGGTCAGCACGCCGGTCTCCACGTGGGGCAGAAAGGCGTCCTGCTGGGCCTTGTTGAAGCGATGGACCTCGTCGATAAAGAGCACCGTGCCCCGACCCTCGGCGGCGCGGATCGAGCGCGCCTCGCTCACCGCCTCGCGCACGTCCTTGACGCCGGCGAGCACCGCCGAAAGGCTGAGAAAATGGGCACCGGAGCGATGGGCCGCGAGCCGCGCCAGGGTGGTCTTTCCGGTCCCCGGCGGACCCCAGAAGATCATCGAATGGAGCTGGCCGGTGTCGATCGCCCGGCGCAGCGGTTTAGCGTCGGCCAGCAGATGGGCCTGGCCGAAGAAGCCGTCCAGGGTAGCGGGCCGCATCCGGTCCGCGAGGGGGGACTCGGCCGGCGCGGCCTTCATTTCGATCCAGCCGCGCGGCGACCGGTTGCGAACACCCGGTCGGGGGGCATTCAGTCGAACTGCAGAAACTCGTCCATCGCCCGCTTGTCGATCTCGAACAACTTCGGGTCGAGGCGCGGGTTGCGCTGCGTGGCGGTGAAGTTGAGCCGGGTGTCCTGCCCGAAGGCATCCTCCATGATCAAGCTCTCCAGCGAATTGCCCTTGAATCCCAGCTCGATGCGCAGGATGTCCGTCTCTTCGTCGGTCGGGGTCAGCTCCACCCAGTCGCGGCCGTCGCTGCTGTCGATCGCCTTGACCTTGAAATGCTTGTCGATCGGCTCGCCACCGGCGAGCAGCAACGCCGGCGTACCGCGCAGTGCCTTGGCCTGACTCTGGTGCGAGACCTGGTCGAGCTCCAGGTCGTGCAGGTAAACGCGCTGGCCGTCGGCGACGATCACCTGCTTGTTGGGACTGTCGTACTCCCAGCGGAAACGTCCGGGACGCTGTAGATAGAAGGTCCCGCGGGCCTCCATCATCTGGGTGCGATCGGCGTTGAAGGTGAACTGGTGAAAGCTGGATTGCAGGCTGTTGAGACCCTTGAGGAAGTCGTCGAGGTGATCCGCCGCGGCCGCGGCACTGCCCCAGGCGAGCGCGCCGACGATCAGGGTTAGTATCCCGCGTAGGCGGCGTCTCGAGGCGAGAGCCCGCGCGGCGGGCAGGTACTGCTGGGGCATGTGGAATCAGTCCTCGGGCGGTGGGGGGGCCAGCACCTCGCGGTTGCCGTTGCTCTCGGCCGGCCCGACGATGCCGATGCGCTCCATCTCTTCGACCATGCGCGCCGCCCTGTTGTACCCGATCTTGAGCCGTCTTTGTACCCCGGAGATCGACGCGCGCCGGCTCTCGACCACGATCTGCACCGCCTCGTCGAACAGCGGATCGGAGTCCTCGACCTCGCCCCGGGGCTCGGGGTCGATGCCGGGGAGCGACTCCACCGGCTCGCGCAGCACGTCCTCGATGTAGTTCGGCTCGCCCTGGGCCTTGACGAACTCCACCACGCGATGGACCTCGTGGTCGTCGACGAAAGCACCATGGACGCGCTGGGGAATGCTGCCGCCCGGGGGCAGGTAGAGCATGTCGCCGTGACCCAGCAGCTGCTCGGCGCCCATCTGATCGAGGATGGTTCGGGAATCGACCCGCGCCGATACCTGGAATGCCATGCGCGTGGGAATGTTCGCCTTGATCAGGCCGGTCAACACGTCTACCGACGGACGCTGGGTCGCCAGCAACAGATGAATCCCCGAGGCGCGCGCCTTCTGTGCCAGACGTGCGATCAGCTCCTCTACCTTCTTGCCGACCACCATCATCATGTCGGCCAGCTCGTCGATAACGACGACGATATAGGGCAAGTGGCCGAGCGGCGGCGCCTCCATGCCGGTGACTTCCGCGAAATCGGGGCTGGCCAGGGGGTCTGGAATCGGCTGGCCTGCCGCCTCCGCGTCGGCGATCTTGCGATTGTAGCCGCCGATATTGCGCACGCCGAGCCGCGCCATCAGCCGATAGCGGCGCTCCATCTCGCCGACGCACCAGCGCAGCGCGTTGGCCGCCTCCTTCATATCGGTGACCACCGGCGTCAGCAGATGCGGGATGCCCTCGTAGACCGACAGCTCCAGCATCTTCGGATCCACCATGATCAGACGCACGTCCTCCGGGCCCGCCTTGTAGATCAGGCTCAGGATCATGGCGTTGATGGCGACCGACTTGCCCGAGCCGGTGGTTCCGGCGATCAGGGCGTGCGGCATGCGTGCCAGATCGACCACCACCGGCAGACCCGAGATATTGCTGCCCAGCGCGAGGGTCAGGGGGGAGTGTGCGTCGCGGTAGACCTGGGCCCCGAGCACCTCGCTCAAGAACACGGTCTCGCGCTTGTGGTTGGGGATCTCGATCCCGATCACGGATTTGCCCGGAATCACCTCCACCACGCGCACGCTGATGGTGGACAGGGCGCGCGCCAGATCCTTCGCCAATCCGGTGATCTTACTGACCTTGATCCCCGGCGCCAGCTGCAGCTCGAACAGGGTTACGACCGGCCCCGGGTAGACCGCCACCACCTCGACCTCGACGCCAAAATCGGCCAGCTTGATCTCAACCTGGCGCGAAAGCTCCTCGATCTGCTCCGGGGTATAGCCCTGTCCGCTCTTGCGCGGGACGTCCAGCAGCTCCAGGGGCGGCAGCGCACCGACACCGGCGATCTGGGGTAGCGACAGCTGAGCGTCCGCCTTTCCCGGCGCACGCGGCGGCCGTTTCACCCGAGGTGCCGCGGTCGGCACCGGCCGTTGGCCCTTCATCAGGTCCGAGAGTGTGAGCATCTCATCCGGATCCGGGACCTATTTCGGCGCAGGCGCAGGCGCTG
>JBGSTR010000721.1:0-4751 GCA_041736365.1 Chromatiaceae bacterium
GCGCCAAGCAGGCAGGCGCGGCGCGATCGAATGGGGCCGCGCACCGGGGCAAAGCTCCCCGCTGCGGGACAAGCTACTCGGAGACGGGCTCCTCCACGAGCTCACGCTCGCGCCCGACCATGGCGGCCGCCGTGTTGCGCCCGTCCAAAACCGCGTCCGCAGCGCCGGAGATGTACAGCCGCACGGCACGAATCGCGTCGTCGTTGCCCGGAATCACGTAGTCGACCTTGCTCGGGTCGTTGTTGGTGTCGACCACGCCGACCACCGGGATACCCAGCGAGTTGGCCTCGGTGACGGCGATCTTCTCGTGACCGACGTCGACCACGAACATCGCATCCGGCAACCCTTCCATGTTCTTGATGCCGCCGATACTCAGCTCGAGCTTGTCGCGCTCGCGCGACAGCCCCAGCGCCTCCTTCTTATTGAAGCGCTCTACCGTGCCGCTTTCGAACATCAGCTCAAGCTCCTTGAGGCGCTTGACCGATTCGCGAATGGTTCGGAAGTTGGTCAGCATGCCACCCAGCCAGCGGTGGTTGACGAAGGGCATGCCGCAGCGCATTGCCTCTTCGCGAATGCCCTCGCGAGCCGCGCGCTTGGTGCCGACGAACAGGATCTTGCCGCCGTTCGCGGACAGCTTTCCGACGAAGTTCATCGCATCCTGGTAGAGCGGGAGCGTCTTTTCCAGGTTGATGATATGGATTTTGTTGCGGTGTCCGAAGATGAACGCGCCCATCTTCGGATTCCAGTAACGCGTCTGGTGGCCGAAATGTACACCGGCCTCCAACATTTCCCGCATCGATACGTCGCTCAAAATATGATTCCTCTAGTTTGGGTTGGGCCTCCACGCGTCCCATGCCGCAACCCTCATCGGGCACCCAGCCGCATGTGACGACGCGTGTGTGGTCTTGGTGCCGTCCGGGATCCGACCGGCACTTGAAGCGCATGCCCGAAAAAAATTAAGCGAAAAACTTGTGTTCTTCGCTTGTGGGGACCAGTCATTATCCCCTGGTACGGGCACTTGGTGGACCGCATTTGCGGCCGCGCGCCGGCTTTTATACCATAGCGAGTCTTGCGCCAGCAATTCACTCAGGTTTTTCCGTGAGATCCAAGCAGAAATGGACGCAGTCGGCGGGCCCATGAAGGTAGAGATCAAGTCAGCAGAAGCCATCGAACGGATGCGCGTCGCCGGTCGTCTAGCCGCCGATGTGCTCGATATGATCGAGCCGCACGTGCGTCCCGGAATTTCCACGGACGAGATCGACGCGATCTGCCACGCCTACATCACCGAGGTTCAAGGCGCAATCGCCGCCCCGCTGAACTACCGCGGTTTCCCCAAGTCGGTCTGCACCTCGGTCAATCACCAGGTTTGCCACGGCATTCCGGGCAACAAGAGCCTCAAGCGCGGGGACATCCTCAATGTCGATGTGACCGTCATCAAGGACGGCTACCACGGCGACACCAGCAAGATGTTCTTCGTCGGCGAGCCCTCGGTGCTCGCGCGCCGACTGGTCGGTGTCACCCGGGAGGCCATGCGGCGCGGAATCGCTGTGGTGCGTCCGGGCGCCACGCTAGGCGATATCGGGCACGCGATCCAGGCGTTTGTCGAGGACCAGGGATTCTCGGTGGTACGCGAGTATTGCGGCCACGGCATCGGCCGGGAGTTTCACGAGGACCCCCAGGTCCTGCACTACGGCCGGCCCGGCGACGGCATGGTGCTGCGCGAGGGCATGTGCTTCACGGTCGAGCCCATGGTCAATGCCGGGAAGCGATTCATCAAGCTGCTGCCGGACGGCTGGACGGTGGTGACCAAAGACCGCAGTCTGTCGGCCCAGTGGGAGCACACCCTGCTGGTAACGGCCGACGGCCACGAGATTCTGACCCTGCGCGAGGAAGAACGCGTCTGCGCGAGCGTCCAATGAGCCTCGCCACCCTGCCGGCGGCAACCACCGGCACCACGTTCGACGACCCGGACCTGATCGAATCATTCAAACGCCGGCTCGGCACCGACAAGGCCGCGCTGTTCGAGCAATTCGACCAAGGCGTGGCGGTGGATGCCCTGGTACTGGCGCGCAGCCTGCTCATCGACGCGGTGCTGCGCGACGTCTGGCAACTGCACCTCGGCGATACCCGCGACGCCACGCTGGTGGCGGTCGGCGGCTACGGGCGCCAGGAGCTTCATCCCGCCTCGGACGTGGACATCCTGTTCCTCGTCGACCCCGCCATGGATGCAGCGCTCGCCGACCCGCTGGGTCGCTTGGTGACCTTCCTCTGGGATATCGGGATCGAGCCCGGCTACAGCGTGCGCACTGTCGAGGAGTGCGCGCGCATGGCCGCCGAGGACGTCACGGTCGCCACCAATCTGATCGAGTCGCGGCTGCTCGCCGGCAACGCCGAGTTGTTCAGCCGCATGCGCGAGGCGACGGGACCGGAGCACATCTGGGACAGCCAGTCGTTCTTCGCGGCCAAGTCCGATGAGCAGCGCAAACGTTGGACCAAGTACGGCGAGACCGCGTACAACCTCGAGCCCAACATCAAGGAGAACCCCGGCGGCTTGCGCGACATCCAGATGATCGGCTGGGTCGCCAAGCGCCATTTCGCGGCCGAGACCCTGCACGACCTGGTGCTGCACCGCTTTCTGACCGAGCCCGAGTACCAAGAGCTGGTCGCGGGTCAGACGCTGTTGTGGCGCATCCGCTTCGCACTGCACCGGCTCACCGGACGGCGCGAGGATCGACTGCTGTTCGACTACCAGCGCACGCTCGCCGAGCAGTTCGGCTTCTGCGATGGCGAGAGCGACCTCGCCGTCGAGCAGCTCATGCAGCAGTATTACCGCACGGTGCAACAGCTCAATCGGCTCAACGAGATGCTGATGCAGTTGTTCCGCGAGGCGATCCTGCTCAACGACGACATCGGCCCGCCGGTGCCGATCAACAAGCGTTTTCAATCCCGCAGCGGCTATCTCGAGGTGACTTCACCCGGCGTCTTCCGGCGTTACCCGCTGGCGCTGCTGGAGATCTTTCTGGTGCTGCAGACCCACCCCGAGCTCGAGGGCGTGCGGGCGAGCACCATCCGTCTGATTCGCGAGAACCGCCATCGCATCGACGACTCCTTTCGCGCGGACTTGCGCGCGCGCAGCCTGTTCATGGAAATCCTGCGCGCCAACACCGGACTTACCCACGCGCTGCGGCGCATGAATCGTTACGGCGTGCTGGCCGCCTACATCCCCGCGTTCGCGAATATCGTCGGGCGCATGCAGTACGACCTGTTCCACGTCTACACCGTGGACGAGCACACGCTGATGCTGCTGCGCAACCTGCGCCGCTTCACGGTGCGCAAGCACGACGACGAGTTTCCCCTGTGCAGCGCCATCGCGCGTCGCATCCCGAAGCTCGAGCTCCTGTACCTGGCGGGTCTGTTTCACGACATCGCCAAGGGGCGCGGTGGCGACCACTCCTCGCTCGGCGCTCGGGATGCCTGGGAGTTCTGCCGCCTGCATTGCTTAAGCGAGTTCGATAGCCGCCTGGTGTCCTGGCTGGTGGAAAAGCACCTGGTCATGTCCATGACCGCCCAGCGCAAGGACATCAGCGACCCGGAGGTGATTCAGGCATTCGCCGGCGAAATCGGCGACGCCACCCGGCTCGACTATCTCTACCTGCTCACCGTCGCCGATTCTCGGGCGACCAATCCGGAGCGTTGGAACAGTTGGAAGGACGCGCTATTGCGCGAGCTCTACCACGAGTCCCGGCGCGCGCTGCTGCGCGGTCTGGAAAACGCCCAGGCGCAGGATCAGCTCATCGAGCAGAAGCAAACCGAGGCCAGGCGACTGATCACCCGTTACGGGGGCGACGCCGCGGCGTGCACCAACCTGTGGCTCAAGTTCAACCTCGACTACTTCCTCAACAACTCGCCGGACGAGATCGCCTGGCAGACGCGCCTGATCATCGACGCGGGCAGCGACGACTCGCTGCTGGTCGCGATTCGTCCCGTCACCGCCCGCGGCGGCACCGAGATCTTCATCTATACCCGCGACCGCGCGAACCTCTTCGGCCAGACCACCGCCCTGCTCGATCAGATGGGACTGAGCATCATGGACGCGCGGGTAATGACCACCGACGACGGACACGCGCTCAACAGCTACCAAGTGCTCGATCAGGCCGGCAGCCCGGTCGACGACCCGGGCCGCATGGACGAGATCCGATCGGGCCTGGCCACCGAGCTGCGGGAACGGCCGAGCGGCGGCATCCACGTGGCCCGCAAGCTTCCGCGACGTCATCGTCATTTTCCGGTGGAGACACGCGTTAGCCTCTCGGTCGACGAGCCGAATCATCGCACCGTCATGCGTCTGGCGACCCTCGATCGACCGGGGCTGCTCGCCGAGGTGGGCGCGGTCTTCGAGGCCTGCGACGTGCGCCTGCAGAACGCCAAGATCGCCACTATCGGCGCCGAGGTCGAGGACGTATTCTTTATCACCGGGGCGGACAACGCGCCGATCACCTGCGATAGCGCCCTCACCTGCCTGCGCCGCGAAATCCACAAGCGTCTTGAAGGAGATAGCAGTCCCTGAAATGCCGCAACGGATCGCATCTGCCGCGCCGCGATCACCCGCCCCCCGATTGCCCGCGGGCGTAGCGCGTAGTGTCGCGTTGTCTTGTTGGTTGCTGGCGGCGCTCGTCGGCGGTGTACTGCCGGTGGCCGCGGAGAACGAAGGCGGCGCGGCGGCACCCGCGCCACAGGAGATGCCGGCCGACCCC
>JBGSTR010000749.1:0-17673 GCA_041736365.1 Chromatiaceae bacterium
GGCGCCAGCCGCAGCTCGGCGCGGCGCGGCGCGGCGCCCACAGAAACCCACAATAATTTCGAGAGGAGTGGACACACGATGATTGGCGAGCACTTGCACACGAAAATGCAACTCTTTGGGCTACCGGGCGATCCGGATACGCTCAAATGTCTGATGACCGCCGGTGAGAAAGGCGTCGACATCGAAAGTCGAGTGGTGGGGACCGAGGCAATTGCCGCCGATTCGCAGGCCTTCCGCTCGATGTCGCCCTTCGGGTCCATCCCCTGCCTGCGCGACGTCGACCTTACCCTGTGCGGCACCCTGACCATCATGTCGTACTTGAACGACAAGGGCTTCGGGCCGTCGCTGATACCCCGCAACGGTCTCGCTCGCGCCCTGCACTATCAGTGGTCGGAGCTCGCCTGCGACCATGTGGCGCCGCACGTCGCCGACCTCCTTGCGGGCAAAGACGTCGACAGCAACGTCGCCGCGCTGGCAACGATCTTCGACGCGCTAGAAACCCACCTCGCCAAAAAGCAGTACAAGGGCGGCTTTATCGTCGGTGAGTTTTCATTGGCGGATCTCCATTGGGCGCCCTATGTCCATTGCTGCGAGCTCGCCGGAAAGGGCGCGCTGATCTCTACCCGGCCAAACATTGCCGCCTGGTGGGATGCGGTGAAGAGCCACAAGAGCACCAGCAAGGAGAAATTCTTCGCCGCCAGCGTGCTGCCGACCATGGACGAGATTCACGGCAAGCAACTCCGCTCCGTCAGTATCAACGCCTGAGCACATCGCCGCCCTAGTACGCGGGAGGCAGCCATGATTTCTGCCCTCCCGGTACGACGGCGGACGAACCACTAGAGCTAGCTCGCTGCGGGATTCACCATGTTCGGCTTCGGAAAGACCAAGAAAGCGCACCGGGTTCGCCTGCAACCTTCGGGGGTCGAGCTCGTCGTCGAGCCCGGCGACAACCTACTCAAGGCCGGTCTCGCCGCCGGACTGGGTTGGCCACACGATTGCCGCGTCGGCAGTTGCGGCACCTGCAAGGCACGCCTGGTTGAAGGAAAGATCAAGGAGTTGTCCGACTTCGCCTATGTGTTGAGCGGCGAAGAGCTGGACAACGGCATGATCCTGGCCTGCCAGTCGGCGCTTCAGAGTGATCTGGTGGTGGAGGTCGCACTCAATACGGCCGACGCATCGGCACGGCCGGTCGCGACGGTTGACGGTGAGATCACGGGCACGCGCCTGTTGACCCACGACATCATGGAGCTGACGGTTCGCTTGGAACGGCCACTGCGTGAGGACGACAGTCATTATCTCGCGGGGCAATACGCGGACCTGAGCTTTCCGGGCCTCGCCGCCCCGCGCTCCTACTCCTTCGCGACACCGCCCGAGGACGACGACCGGCGCGGCCTTACGTTCTTTATACGCAAGGTGCCCGGTGGCGAGCTCACGACGTGGCTGTTCGAACAGGAGCGTACCGGCTCGACGGTAACCGTAAGCGGTCCCTTCGGGTCTTTTTGGCTGCGCGACGGCGACGGTCCGATCATTTGCGTCGCGGGCGGCAGCGGCATGAGCTCGATTAAGGCGTTGCTTGAGCATGCGGCGAATCTCGGCTGCACGCGGGACGTGGTGTATCTGTTCGGTGCCCGCGCTCAACGCGACCTCTATTGCCTGGATACGATGGAGTCGGTGGCGGCGCGCTGGCATCCCAAGCACCAAATGCAATTTTTGCCGGTCTTGTCGGACGAGCCCGAAGACAGTGACTGGGCCGGGCTGCGCGGCTTGGTGACCGAGCAGATACCGCTGCAACAAATTGATTGGTCCAAGGCACAGGGTTATCTCTGCGGACCGCCCCCGATGATCGACGCCGCCATCGAGTCGTTGCGGACCCAGGGGGTCCCGGCGGATGCAATTCACTTCGACAAGTTTCTCGACGCCAGCAGTATTCCGGGCGGACGCCGCTAGTCGAGTCGCCCAAGTGACGCCGCGGACGTCGCGCAACCGTCTCGACCTCGCCCGTCGGCGCCCAGCAAGACCCCTATCCGCCCTTTGGGCGTGCGCGCGTGCATCGAGCCGAAAGAAAGCGAGCAATCTCGTATTGGCGCGTCCCTTGCTGCTGCTATCGGCGTGGAGAAAGGCGCGTGCCGCTCAGTTCGTCGTCAACGCATCTGGCGCGCCACGTTTACACCCCAAAACCAAATGAGGAGACTTCCGATGAGCCAACAGACCACCCTCTCCGTCCCCGAGCATCAAACCTATTACCTCAACGGACACTACTTCGAGAGCTGCAACTGTCTGGGCGTTTGTCCGTGTCTACTTCTACAACCCCCGACCGAGGGCTACTGCGAGGCATTCCCGTCCTGGCACATCGAGGAGGGTCGCCTGGGAGACGTCCGGCTCGACGGTCTCAACGTCGCGGTCTGGCTACGCACGCCCGGTTCGCTCACCGAGGGGAATTGGCGCATCGCCTTGTATATCGACGAGCGGGCAACGCAGGAACAGCACGATGCGATCACGGAGCTATGGAGCGGCAAGCACGGCGGCTATCTGGAGGTTATCGCGTCGTTGGTCTCCGACGTCATCGGCGTGCGTTCCGCGAAGATCGAATGGAACGACGACGGTGCCGGCCATCGCACCATGAGCGTCGAGGGCGTCGGCGGTGTCGACATACAGGCGATCGCGGGCATGGACGGCCAGGATGTCGTCTTGACCGGGATGCCACTCGCCGTCGCCCCGCCGTTTCCAATTACCATCTCTCAGTCTAATCGCTGGACGTTCAATGATCACGGCTTGGAGGCATCACGGTCGGGTACCGCGGGCCTGTCGTCGCCCTTTCAGTATTTCGCGTGACGCGTAGCGGAGCTGGACTCGAATGACTGGAACACAAAACCCGAGCAGCACCGTCATGCCGAGCTCAGCTCCGGCGACGCCGATGGCGGCTACGACCGAGATCGCGATTCCCTCCGAGAGGGTCTGGTCCCAAGACCGCATCATCGTGCTGTTGATGCTGGTGGCGATCTCGGTCGCCGCCTGGAGTTACATGCTCTACGAGTATGTACAGATGCAAACGCTGCCGATGTCGCAGATGTGGATGCCGCCCAGCAACGGAGATCCGTGGTCGGCCCAAGACTTCTGGCTGACCTTCGTGATGTGGGCGGTCATGATGGTGGCGATGATGCTGCCATCGGCCATGCCGATGGTGCTGATGCTCGCCACCGTGAATCGCAAGCGGCGAGCGCACCAGCGGCACTACGTGCCGACGCTCGTCTTCGCAATGGGCTACGTCGTAGTCTGGATCCTATTCAGCGCGCTGGCCACGCTGATTCAATGGCCATTGCACCTTTCGGCGCTCCTGACGCCGATGATGGACAACGCCAGCGCGCCCTTGGCCGGCTTGGTTCTGCTCGCCGCCGGAATCTATCAATGGACCCCGTGGAAAGATGCCTGCCTCAGCCAATGCCGAACCCCGCTCTCCTTTCTGATGACGGAATGGCGTGAAGGTACGGGAGGGGCATTTGCGATGGGCGTCAAGCACGGTGTCTTCTGTGTCGGCTGTTGCTGGGCCCTGATGCTGGTATTGTTCGCGGTTGGCGTCATGAACATGCTTTGGATGGTGATCATCACCGTTTTCGTGTTGGCGGAGAAGGTCTGGCCGTGGCAGGCGACCGGCCTTCGCGCCGTCAGCGGCCTACTGCTTGTTGGCGGCGGTATCGCCGTTTTGAGCGGTTGATCGTCGCGAAGAATCGATTACCGACGGCCCGGTGTCGTCGATTGATGTCGACATCGTTCGTTCTCGAGACGAAGCAGGCTCCAATCGATAGCGCGGGGACGTCCGTAGGACAGACAAAGGCCAATAGGCTGTGCCCATCAGCGGCGCCGACGATGGGCACGCTACGCTTTGCCCATCCTACGGCGTCGGAGCTGCGACACGGACCTCGCGCATATCGATTGCCCTGGTCCAGGGGCCCCTGTCAACTCCGAAAATGGACCGTAGATCGTAGGATGGGCAAAGGCCAATAGGCCGTGCCCATCAGCGGCGCCTACGGCGTCGGAGCTGCGACACAGACCTCGCGCATATCCGTTTCCCTGGTCCAAGGGCCCCTGTCAACTCCGAAAATGGACCGTAGATCGTAGGATGGGCAAAGGCCGATAGGCCGTGCCCATCAGCGGCGCCGACGATGGGCACGCTGCGCTTTGCCCATCCTACGGCGTCGGAGCTACGACACGGACCTCGCGCATATTGGCGGTCAAATTCAGCGGCGTCCATCAACCCCCTAAAACAAATGCCAGCGCTTGTTTTCAGTCATCAACGCATATTGAAGCAACCGCAGCTCGGTTTCCGGCATGTTCTCGACGCCCGCCCCGTCTTCAGCGGCCCAGACCTCAACCGTTGCCTCGGAAACATCCAGCTCGCGCGCGACCTGCGCAAAGGTCAATCCGTGCTCTTGCATGATTGCCCGTAGAACCCGGTTTGTGTCTTGCATTGATAACGGCGGGATTCGATTCAGTAGTCGGTAATCACGATGTCGCTGAGCCGTTTGGCGCGGATATCCTCCAGCGACGGCATCAGCTCGTACGCGACGATGTCTTGTCCGGAAAAGCTCTTGCGCCCTTGTACGCGCTGGAACCAGGCCTTTAGATTAGGGCGTTGGTTCACCAACGCCTCCTCTCCGGCAATCCACAGTAGATGCACGTAGGCGGTCCAGTGAACGTCGGCGTAGGAGTAATCACCTACGATGTAGGATCGCCCCGCGAGCTGTGCGTCCAGCGCGTCGAGCAGCGGGATCAGCGCGGCGCGAGCGGACGCCACCGAGGTCGTTTCCGGCGCGGAGTCTTGCTCGTGCATCGGATTGACGATCACTTCGTCGACGATTCGCTGCACCAGTGGACCGGCGTCCGCCCGAGCCACGTCCACCCAGTACTCTTGTTGCGCGAGAATTGCGGCATTGCGCGGCGGCATCCGGTTTCCCAGCCCGCGACCCTCGATGAAGCTGATGATGGCGAGATCGCCGCAGACCCGGTAGTTCGCCTCCTTCAGGGCGGGCATCACGGCGCTCGGCGAGATGGCCAAATAGTCCGCGGATCGATGCTCGCCGGCGCCGATGTCGAGCGCACGACTCTCCATCTCCATCCCCTTCTCGGCCGCGATGATCAGGCACTTGAGGCTGTCGGCATGTGCCGGCGAGCCGAGTAGCTGCATGACGTACTGAGTCTTTTTCATGTCCCCGGTGGCGCCGTAGCGGTCTTCGGCGTCGAGTGGTTTTACGGCGCTGCCGAAGGCGAACAAATCAGCCATAGTCAGGTTCTCCGGTTGGGCGTCGGTCAGGCAACGGACTTGAGCCGTTTGTTCTGAATCTCGTCGAGGGTCGAAAGCGCCGCGTAGGTCGACCGCCGATCGGCCCCGGCGCGAGATTGCACACGCTCGAACCAGGCGCTCAAGGCGTCGAACGGCTCCATGACGGCTTGCTCTCCCGCCAGCACACAGAGGTGCAGATAGGCCGTCCAATGAATGTCGGCGAACGAATAGGGGCCGACAATAAACTGTCGGTTGTCGCCGAGCGTCGCGTTCAACTGCGAGAGCGCCTGAGACAGCAAAGCGCCCTCGCCCTGTTCCGAAGGCGCGGAGCCCAAGCCTCCGCCATCGGGGGCCAGCGCGGAGACGAACCGGGTTACGGCAGGCTCCGCAAAACGCTGCCCAAGATCCACCCAGTAGTTCTGCTCGCCCAGCATCGACGCCTTCTTAGGGTTCAGTGAGTTTCCAACACCCTTGATATCGAGATAGGCGAGCACGGCCGGTGCGCCGCTGGTGACGAAGTCGCCATCGCGCAGGCACGGCACCTTGCCCAAGGGCGACAGGGCGCGGTACTCGGGCTTGTCGCAAGCACGCTCACCCAGGTCGACGAGCAGCGTGTCCAAGCGAACCCCGCGCTCCGCGGCCATCAGTAGACACTTGTTCGTGCCGGGATCACCTGGATAGCCCCGCATCAGTGGAGCGGGAGGTTGTTCTTTCTTGCTTCTTCCGAATAGGCCCACGATTCTTTCTCCGGTGTTCTTTCTTCGCTAGGGAAACGCCGTTGAGCGCGCTCCGGGCCAGGGATGACCCGGCAGTTTCAAGCGCCGTAGACGCTTGAAAACGAAGCGGTCCAAGAGTCGCGCCTCTTGGACCGGTAGCTGGCCGCCGGGATCAGCGCCTTACGCACGGAGCCGCCCCGGATCGATTCGCGGCGGCAGCCACGGGTCTTCATTCCCAGCGGAAGGGCTCTTCTCCGGCGATGGCGAAAAACATCCACACATCAACGATCAGAATGCTCAGGAACGCGATCGACGTTCCCAACGCCCAGAACGGGTTTTGGTGATGCTCACCAACGCCAAGCAAAACCAGGGCGTAGGCGCAGATTGCGGTAAAGGCGAAAACGGCCGAAAGGGCTTTTAATGATCGCATCTCTGAATCTCTCGGTGATTTGTTATCGGTGCGGACGGTGTAAAGCTCACACCGCCCGCGTTGACCGAATCCGTCAGGCGGCCGCAGCCAACTGATCCATATTGGTCCAACCGGCCTTCGCGTTCATCCGCTGGGCAATCCGACGCTCGCCCTCGGATGCCATCTCCGCGTCCCACTTGGCCAGATGTGGCTTGATAAAGCTTTCAAACATCGGCGGTACAAGCAGCAGCGAGAACATGGCGTAGTAACCGAGCCCCGTGTCTGGCGAGCCGACCTCCTCCAGCTCCCAGAAATGAGTCTCGCCGCGATCGTGATGGTCCCCCTGGCGACCGATCTCGATGAACGCGAACTGAGTGACGGGGGAATTGCCGATGTCCCAGGAGTGGCGATACTCGATGGGCTGACCCTTTTCTCGGATCAAGCCGTAATGCTCCAGGAAGTTCAACACTTCGAGCTCGAAACCGGAGATGATCCACATTGCCGCCATCACCGCCAGGCCCGTCCAACCGCCGGCCCACCAGAACATGAATACCGTCGGCAGCGCCATCATGTAGCCGCGAATCCAGCGATTCTCCCAGGACAGGAAGGACTTCCGACGGCGGCTCAGGCGCTGCTTCTCCATCATGTAGAGGAAGCGCGACTGGCCGAAGTGCGAAAGCAGGTAGTGCATGTAGATATTACGGCCGCGGGGGCAGGTCGCCGGATCGTCTTCGTGGCCGAGCTCGAGATGATGGTTGTAAACATGCGCATAAGAGAAGTGCGCAATTCCGCTCAGACCCATCATCCAGCGAGACAAGACGAATGTCGGACCCTTGGTGTGCGCAAGCTCGTGACCGAACATGATGCCCAGACCCATGTAAATCCCGGCACTAATCGTCGCGCCGATGAGCTGCAGACCGGTGATGCCCGTCTGGATAGCCAAGGCCGGCGTAGCGAAGCCGAGCAGCTCAATCGAGCCGAGCACTTGTACGCTGCCCATGGGAGTGCCGGATACGTATTCGTAGACGCGCCACGCGAGCGCGACCTGCAATAGGACGAAGATCGGCAGTTGCCCGTACATCATGGTGTTCAGCAACCAGGGTATGCCGTTCAGCTCCCCGTTCTGATCGGTCCCGGCAGGGCCGGCGCGCACGGGGGTCAAGCTGGTAATCCAATCGGCGATGATCGCCGCGACGAACATCGCGACCCCGAGCCAGACCCAGGCGCCGCCGAGCACGATTCCCAGCATCGCAAGAAAGATCATTACCGGCGTAATGAAGTAGCGTAAATTCACAACCAGTTTTTTCATCGCACACGCCTCGGTTTTTGTTAGAACCTGGGAAGACCTTACGGCGCTACCGCGGCGCGTCCTATACGTGGCATTACGAGGTAGGGAACCTCTAATCGACCGCGATTGCAGTCCGCCCCGAGGATGGCTCGGCATCTTCGTGCACGCTAAGCGCTTGAACATGCTCCCGTTTCGAGAGTGCCGGGTCTCGGACCGCGAACGGATCAAATGCAGGAGGGCATTCCATTGGCGTCCCCGTAGGTGTCGCGTCTCGGTCCGGAAGGAGCCATCCATGGGCGTTTCGGAGTTGATCGTTCGCACGACATCAGTCACGGTGCGCGCACCTTCGCCGAAGCCTCGGCACCCCGCCCGCCTCACGCCGATTCGGTGCTCACGCTTATGACCCCACTTGACCTCGCGCTCTGCGCCGGCTTCCTGCTGACCGCCTATTTCGTCCGCGGTATCGTGGGTTTCGGCTCCGGGTTGATTGCGGTCCCCCTGTTGGCCCTGATCCTTCCCTTGCCGACCGTGGTGCCCGCGGTGGCGCTGAGCGACTATCTGGCGTCGGCGAGCCAAGGCATCGGCAACCGGCGCGACATCGATTGGCCCAGCCTGTGGCCGCTGCTGCCCTTTATGCTCATCGGGGTGCTCCTCGCGCTCTACCTGTTCCACGCGCTGGACCCGGCGCTCCTCACCCGGGCGCTGGGGGTCTTCGTGATCGGCTACGCGCTCTATACCCTGGCGGGCCTGCATCCCGGGCGCATACGCTCGCCCGGTCGAGCGGCCCCCCTCGGGGCGCTTGGGGCCCTGATCGGGACCCTGTTCGGCACCGGCGGTCCTTTCTACGTGGTCTACCTGCAACTTTGGGGGCCGACCAAGGCGCAGTTTCGCGCCACCGCCTCGACCGTGTTCCTGATCGAGGGCAGCGGACGCCTCCTCGGCTATTTCGGCGCGGGCTTCTTCAACCGCGACGCCCTGCTCGTTTTCGCCCTCGCGTTGCCCCTGATGGCAATCGGCCTAATCGCGGGGACGCGCGTGCACACCGCGATCAGCGAGTCGAATTTCAAACGCATGATCAGCCTACTGCTGATCTGTAGCGGCGCGGCGCTGCTGTTGAAGTGACAGTGCGGACAGAGCGAAATCGCACACGGGCTCACGTTTTGAGCCCCTTATCCGCTTAGGATCGGCGCCTGCGACAAACCAGCGACTGCGGGGCGTCGGACGCACCCGTCTACTGGCGAGGGAGGAACCTGGAGTTGCCGGATATCGATCCACCCATCGCCCATGCCGTCCAATGCGACGACGGCACCTGGCGACTTCATGCGCTGGATGCTCACCTGCGCGCGGTCGCCGAGCGGGCGGCGAGCCATGCCGCGCCCTTCGCCGGCACCGAATGGGCCAGGCTCGCCGGGCGATGGCACGACTTGGGCAAGTACCGTCGCCCCTTCCAGCGCTACATCCGGCGCGTTAGCGGACTGGACTCCGAGAACGCCCACATCGAGGGGCGAGCCGGACGCACAACCCACTCCACCGCCGGAGCCCTGCTCGCCAGGCAGCACTTCGGGCCGATCGGCAACGTCCTCGCCTATCTGATCGCCGGGCACCACGCCGGGCTATCCGATTGGCATGGCAGCCTCGCCGGCCGGCTGACGAGCGAAGCCGGTCGAATTGAAATGCACGAAAGCCTGGCACAAGACATTCCTCCCGATCTCCTCGAGCGGCCGGCCGCGCTCCCTGACCTGCGAAACATTCCCGGTGGCGCAGCGGGTTTCGCGCTCTGGGTCCGGATGCTGTTTTCGTGTCTCGTGGATGCCGACTTCCTCGACACGGAAGCCTTCATGAATCCGCAACAGGCGTCGCTCAGGAACGAATCGGCTCCGGTCTCCGATCTGCTCGATACCTTCAATCGGGCCATGGCGAAGATGGCGGAAACCGCCCCGGACACTCTGGTCTATCGGCTGCGCGCCGAGGTTCTTGCGCGATGTCGCGTCATGGCCGCGGAATTGCCCGGTCTGTTTACGCTCACGGTTCCCACCGGCGGCGGCAAGACGCTTTCGAGCATGGCCTTCGCGCTGGAGCATGCTCGGCGCTATCGCAAACGGCGCATCGTCTATGTAATTCCCTACACCAGCATCATCGAGCAAACCGCCGACGTGCTCCGGACGATCTTTGGCGAAGCGGTCATCGAGCACCACAGCAACGCCGAGGTCGACGCATCGCGAGAATCCGCAAAAAGCCGCTTGGCCTGCGAAAACTGGGACGCCCCGATCGTCGTCACCACCAACGTCCAGTTCTTCGAATCCCTGTTCGCGGCCCGCACCTCGCGCTGTCGCAAGCTCCACAACCTGGTCGACAGCATCGTCGTGCTCGACGAGGCCCAACTGCTGGCCGCCGAGTTGCTGCAACCCATCCTCGACGTGCTCAACCTGCTCGCCACGCATTACGGCGTGACCGTGGTCCTGTCGACCGCCACGCAGCCGGCGCTCGCAACCCGCGCCTACTTCGACCCGGAACGGAACATCCGGGGGCTGGAGAAGGTGCGGGAGATCGTCGCCGACCCCGATGACCTCTATCGCCGACTCGAACGCGTGGAAGTCCATCTGCCGAGCGACTGGCACGCCCCGATCGATTGGGAAACGCTTGCCGCGCGCCTTGTCGAGCACGACAGCGTGCTCGCCATCGTCAATACCCGCCGCCATGCGCGCGAGCTTCATCGGCTCATGCCCGAGGGCACGCTGCATCTATCGGCATTGATGTGCGGCGCACACCGTTCACGCGTGATCGACGAGATCAAGGCGCGGCTCAAGGCGAGCCAACCGACGCGCGTGGTCTCCACCCAGCTTGTCGAGGCGGGGGTGAACCTGGACTTCCCCGTCGTCTATCGGGCGCTCGCGGGACTGGATTCGATTGCCCAGGCGGCCGGACGCTGCAATCGCGAAGGCCACCTGGATCGGGGCGAGGTCTACGTCTTCGTCCCGCCGCAACCGGCCCCGCCGGGGCTCTTGCGCAAGGGCGAAGATGCCTGCCGCAGTGTTCTCAGCGGCTACGTCGGCGATCCGCTGGAACGCTCTTTGTTCGGCGCATACTTCGAGCGTCTCTATTTCTGCTGCAACCTGGACGCCAATGACATCGTCAAGCTTCTAGAGGTCGAGGTCGACGGCGAGGCCCTAGTAACCAGCTTCCGCACCGCATCCGATCGCTTTCGCCTGATACCGGACGAGGACCGATTGCCGGTCGTCGTCCTCTATCGCGGCCGGGACGGCGAGGACGACACCGTGGACAACCTGCTGCGGCGGCTGCGCAAGGGCGACCTCGACCGCTGTCTGATGCGCAAGCTCCAGCGCTACACCGTGAGCATTCACCGGCACGAGTGCGGGAGACTCCAAGCCGCGGGCGATATCGAAGAGATTATACCGGGGCTGTTCGCACAGATCGGCGATGTTATGTACCACCCGGTACTGGGGCTGTTGCCGGACGCGGTCGAACCGGCGCAGACGTGGATTGCCTGATCACAGGCATGGATCTAATATGACCTTTCTCTATGGTCACGAAAGAATCCGCATGAACATCACTGCCGCCGAATTCAAGGCCAAGTGCTTGAAACTGATCGATGAAGTCGCCGCAACTCACGAGCCGCTGATCATAACCAAACGGGGCAAGCCGATGGCAAAGCTGGTGCCGATCGAAGAAGAGCCGAACACCAATCGGTTCGGTTACATGCGCGGCAGCGTCACCATCGCCGGGGACATCGTCCATCTGCCTCAAGATGCCTGGTCCGCCGAAACAGGGGACGAAGATCATTTGTACGCGGATCTGAAAGCCGACGAGCACGATTGAGATGGACGCCCTGCTGTTGGATACGCATGCCTGGCTCTGGTACGCGGAGGGAGTCGCCGAGCGGCTCAGCGCAGAGATCCTGGACCGCATTGAGCTGGCGCGCCGAGCCGGCGACCTGCATGTCTCGTCGATCAGCGTCTGGGAAATCGGCCTGCTGATCGCGAAGGGCAGGATCAAGCTGTCCGCCCCGGCACGGGAATGGGTGCAACAAGCGATCGCCTTGCCGGGACTGCGCCTGCACGACCTCGATGCGGAAACGGCCTTGGAGAGCACACGACTTCCCGGGGAGGTGCACGGCGATCCCGCGGACCGTTTTCTGATCGCCACCGCCCGCGTCGGCGGTTTCACCCTGCTCACCGCCGACCGCAAGATCCTCGATTACGGGGCCGCCGGTCACGTGAAGACACTGGCCACGCAACGCGCCAACTCAGGAGAGAACGGATGAAGGACTCAACGGCGGGAGTTTTGCGTAGACACAAAAAACCCCCTTATCGGGGGTATCGGCAGGTTGGTTTGCCGACTTCCGTAGAATAGGCGCGCCTCCGGGGGGGAAGGATACCCGGCTCATCGCTGAGCCGGGCGCACTACAGAGGGACGCCTGTAGCGGGTCTATTGCCCTTTATTAGTTTACGGAATCCTCACCAGAATCGCCGCATCCCAGGCGGGGATGGTCACGGAGCGAACCCGCGCTCCGTCGTTGACGGGGTCTTGACCCGTGCCTTTGATGCGCTGGAACACTTGGCCCAGATCGATGGTTTGCGGATTGTCGGTGGCATTGACGACCACAATTCCGCCCTCGAAATCGCGCCGGAAGATATTGGCGTTGCCTTCGAATAGGTAGACGGAGTCGAACCAGATCCCGGTGCTTTCCCGTCCGACGCCGAAGGTGACGGTCTGAGTGCCGGTGCGCATCGGTTTGAATGTGGTCACGAACCGCGCCCACTGATCCGAAACGAGCGCCCGCGTGCCGATGCCGCCTACCGATGGCCGGATCACCCGATGCTCTGTCGCCTTCGCCGAGTATACGAGAGTGTATTCCCTCCCCTTAACGAGCGAGACCTTCGGGCTGTCGATCTGGGCGCCGTCGATATCCGCCGTGTATTTACCGGGCGGGAACGCACGCAGTGCCCCCGGGCCGTCGAGCTGACCACCCGGACTGGTGTCCTGGGTGACGCTGACGTTGAATCCGCTCCATCCTTGAGTACCGCTGTCGAAATCTCCGCTGGAAAGGAGATTACGATTCGGTGCGAAGGCGACCGGATCATAAATTCGATAGCGGGGACCGAGCGGCATACCAAGCCAGTGGCGATGCTGACGCACCAGTGATTCATTGTTTGGATTGGACCGGATGGCCTGTCCGAAGGTCGCCGATCCGGGCACGACATCGACCGCAAATTCATCGAACCACGGATCCGCTACTTTGTCTCGCTTCTGTCCAAAGAACCCGCCCTCCAATAAGGTCATTCCGAAGCTGAGGCGGAATGCCGCATTGGAGTCCGCGTTTGTGCCCTGAGGGTACGTCTTGGTCGGGTTCTTGAACATCGTCTCGATGTAGCGAGGACCGTAAACTCCAGTATGCATATGCGCATTGGATCTCGACAACAGCCCGTCGAAACCATTGTAGGTCGGGTTCACCGTCTCGAACGGCGCGTCGGCCGGAAACCCTTCGAACTGCGTTCCATTGTTGCTGCCAAAGCCGTACGCCTTGGCCACGCCGCCGACCATCAAAATATCCGGCAATGCGGTTCGCACGCGCTTATAGAACGCCTCCATGCCGTCTCCCCAGTAGTTGACGCCGGAGGGTGAAACACCATCGTCCAATACCAGGTCGTTATCGACATCCGCCCCCACGTCCTGGGACTCGTCGAGGAAATGGAAGTCGGCATCAAAAAGCACGCCTGCGATCGTCCCATTCACGCGCTGTCCGTTCGTATCCCTGTCGAAGTTGGCAACGAGCCAATCGGCGAGAACCTGATTCAATTGCCGGCCGCTGCCGTCGCGCGGACACGTCGAGCTTTGATTCCACGCCCACAAACGCGGGTCCCCGCCCTGGCCCGTGGTATGGGCCGCGACGATCGCACCTGCCGCATGCCCGGTGGAAATCGACCGGTAGCCCCGCGCGACCGTCAAGGTATTCGTAGTTCGGCTGACCGCAGTGATGCGCGCATGCTCCGCGTTATTAAAGGAGCCCGCGGGCGCGTCGTAAATGACGACGTACTCACCGGCGGAGAAGGAGCTCGCGTTCTGCACCGACATACTGGTTTGGTTGGCGCTGATCCCTTGAGTCAGCTTGGTGCCGACTCGATACAACCAATGCCCGGCAAATACCTTGCAGCCCTGGGTCAACGGACCCGTTCCGCCGAAGGGGATGCCCTGCGACGTGCTGCAAGTGTTGTTGTTGTTGAAGTCCTGGTAGGCGAGCGCGGACATCAAACGCAGGCCCAAGAAGTCCGGGTTGATCGCTTGAACCGCAGCCACTTCCGCGAGATCGTATCCCTTGATGGCGACGCCGTCATACTTGGAGTTACTCTCGGTTTCACCCCGCGGTAGCGTCTGTCCGGCTTGTATCCGCGGGAAGCCCAGATTGGCGACCACCGAAGGTCCGGTTCCGGCGACGTCGTTCGGATCACCGTCGTCCAGATAGGGCCAAGCGCCGCTGGGCACCGTCGAGCCACCGGAGCCGGGGGGGGTCGTCGTATTGGTGCCGCTCGGGCACGCGCCGAGATCGGCCAAGTTGAAGGGCGTCTTCGCAATCGTGCGCGTCGGGCCAACGTAGAAGATTTCTCCCGCCCCATCGCCTTGCACGCAGACCCGAGCGGCATTGGGGTGGCTGAAGCGCAGTCCGTCTACACCGGCGCCAATTACGTTCATTCGGTACGCAATGGATTTGGTGGTCGGCGTTGTCAACGAGTCGGACCCAGTCGCGCCACGTTCGAGGCCAACCGGTTGGACGCTGGTGAATACGCGGTCCGAGGAAATCCCACCCGCGTAGGTAACTATGGAGCCGGAGCCGCCGCCGGTCGTGCGCATTTCCCAGTTGCCGGTCGTACAGTCCTGCCACAGCCACCGTCCAGATTGCGTGCTGGCATCGACATTGGGGTTTCCGCAGCTCGGAGTCGAATCACAGGGCCCGAGCGTTCTCAGGTTCAGGCTCTGGCTGACCGGCGTGCGCTGGGGGCCGACCAGCAACCTAGCTCCGGGCGTATTGACGCTAAAGCAAACGTTGGCAGTCGCTGGAAACAGAAACTCGAGGCCGTCCACCCTTGCTCGGTTGACGTTGAATTGATAAAGGATCTGATCGTTCGTGGGCGTGGCCAGCAGATCACCCGATTCCACCTGGGAAGGCGTCACGGAGTTGAACGGTTGATCGGAGACGACGGTTCCCTCGTAAGTGATGGAAAGTTGGCTGCCGCCGCCCGTGGCACGCATATGCCACAGACCGGTCCCGCAATCTTCCCAGAGAAGAACGGCCGCAACCGTGTTTGCCAACAACTGAGGTTGACCGCAGGTTTGGATGGTCGCCGCGAAGGGGCTGGATGCGCCCAACAAGGCAGTGAGGAGCAGCGCCGCGCGCCAAAATGGGAGCCCCCGATTGTGCAATGGACTTCGATCTTGCTTGGTATGCAATCCCCTCTCGCGCGCTGAAACGGTCACCCGCAGCGTTTCCAATAGACTACTCATCAATATTCCCCCAGTTCGCACGTCACTTCGATTCGCGATTTCAATCGGCGCACGCTCAAGGCGCGCGCTCACGACGAAGACGACAAGCGCCGCCGGCAAACGGCACGCTTATCATCCAAGATCACCCGCGAGTCAGCTTCCAGGCAGTTCGGCAGGCAGCAACCCCACGCGATATACGTGGAGTTGACTTTTTTCTCAGGTGTTGGGTGGCGCGAATCGCTTCGGACCGTCCCTTGCTTAGTGCACCCCAAGGCCGCAAATCACGGCCAATGTTGTAAATCTCGGCTATGCCGACGCAACCCCGCGAACCGGGAAACCGGCGCGCTAGGCCACGCATCGCACGCGGTCTCGCCGTGCCCGCAAGAGCGGATGGCGAGCTACTGCGCGTTCAACCGGTGATGTCTCGCCTATAAACACCTCGCGCCGAACCGACGAAGGCCGGTGGAGCAGCGCAATGAGCGGATTGTTGCGAGACAGTCATCGTGAAGCGTGCTGAGATGCTTCAATGCAATTAATACGCCACGCGGAAAAGTCGCTACGCGACAATTGGTTGCACGCCCCACCCCGGCGGCGATCCTCTTCGACGCGAGAAGATCCGTCGCTAATTCCCGACACAATTTGGGCTCTTCTCGATATCATGAGAATTATCATTGATTTACTCTGTCGCCAGTTGGGGACAGATGGACGATCGGTCGCGCACCGCTAATTCGGGCGCGAATTTTCTGGGCCGGACGCCTTCGCTCCGAACGGGCCGATCGCCCTTATCCGACGTCTTCTCGGGGATTCGGATATTCTGCGTTTGGGGCACCGAATTGGTGCCTCGTCGAGAGTCAGAGCACCTATTTTGGACCCCAAATCCTTCGTCTACTCTGCTGTCTTACTGTTGGTCGCCACGGCGATCGCCGTCGCGCTGTTTCGCCATTTCGGGCTGGGCTCGATTCTCGGCCTGCTGGTGGCAGGAATCTTTATCGGCCCACACACGCCCGGCCCGTCGGTCACTACCCATGTGGAGGATGTCCGGCACTTCACCGAGCTAGGGGTGGTGCTGCTGCTGTTCCTGATCGGGATGGAGATGCGGCCGCGCCTTCTGTGGTCCATGCGCCGATCGATGTTCGGCCTGGGCTCGCTGCAGATTCTCATCTCCGGTATGGCGATTGCCCTCTATCTGTATCTGTTCGAGCCGCACTGGGCGATTGATCTACTCGCCGGACTCACCCTGGCCCTCTCCTCCACCGCCTTCGTAATCCAGATCCTCCAGGAACGCGGGGAAATCGCGAGCCCCCACGGCCAGACCGCATTTGCCGTCCTGCTGATGCAGGATCTCGCCGTGGTTCCGCTTTTGGCCCTCATGCCGATCCTCGCCGATATCGGCCCGCTGCCCAAGGAGCTGCCCCTCGAACAACAAGTGGCGACCGTGGTGATCGGAGTCGCCTTGGTCATCCTCGCCGGACGGTATCTGGTGCCGAAGGTGCTCGACTATCTAGCCGGGCAAAACAATCGCGAGGCGTTCTTTCTGGTCGCGGTAGCCGCGGTGTTTACATCCGCCTGGGCCATGGACCTGGCGGGAATGTCGATGGCGCTGGGTGCCTTCCTGATGGGCATCACGCTTTCCGGATCACGCTACAACGTACAGATCCGCGCCAGCATCGAGCCCCACAAGGGGCTGCTCATGAGCCTATTTTTCGTTGCGGTGGGGATGTCGATCGACATCGGCGAGGTCATCCGCGAGCCGCTGTTGTTTACGCGTCACGTGGTGATCATCGTTGCCATCAAGATCGCCGTGCTGTTCGCGCTCTGCCTGTTGTTCGGTCAGGGGCGGAGCACCGCGGTGCGGGTCTCGTTTCTGCTGGCGCAGGGCGGTGAATTCGGCTTTGTGCTGTTCGGGGCGGCCAAGGGACTGGCGATCATCGACAACCGCTCCTTCGTCATCGCGATTGGAGTGATCTCGCTGAGCATGCTGGTAACGCCGCTGCTGGTGCGAATCGGTGATTGGCTGGCGTCACGCTATTCAAGCGGCTCCCAGGAAGCAGGCGATCCGTACAAGTTTCCGTTGGAAGGCGCGGAATCCAGCGCACGTGCCGTGATCGCGGGCTACGGGCGAGTCGGCCATACGATCGGAACCATCCTCAAGAGCAGCGGCGTACCCTTTATCGCCTTCGATACCAGCCCGCGGCGCGTGGCCGAATTCCGAAATATCGGTCACCCGGTCCATTACGGGGACATTGGCGACTCAAACCTGCTGGCTGCTGCCCACCTGGACCAGGTGGACTTGGTCATTCTTACCATTGACGACCGCGAGGCCGCGCTGCGCGCCACTGCGCTGATCCGCGACATCACCCCCCGTGCCATTATCGTCGCTCGTGCTCGCGATCTAGCCAGCAGCGACGCCCTGTTGCGGGCCGGTGCGGACAAGGCCTTCCCGGAGGCCCTGGAGGCGAGTCTGCGACTGGCGGCCGAGGCGCTG
>JBGSTR010000801.1:0-2770 GCA_041736365.1 Chromatiaceae bacterium
CGTTGTCCTCCACCGCGAACACCGGCCCGTCGCGCCCATCGCGCCAGATCACCTGAATCCGCGAGCCCTCCGGGGTGTGCTTCACCGCGTTGTGCACCAGGTTGGACAGCGCACTGCGCAGCTCCGGCTGGTTGCCGGCGAGCAGCAGGTCCGGATCGATCGAGGTCTCGATTCGCCGGCCCCCGGCATTGAGCACGCGGGCCTCGCGCAGGATGAGACGCAGCTCGTGGGGTACGTCGACCGGCTCGTCCGCCGGCGCCACGCTGTCCCCGTGGTCCTCCATCTCCAGGCGCGACAGGGTCAGCAGGTCGTCGACGATCGAGCGCATCCGGTCCGTCTGGTTGCACATCAAAGACAGGGGACGCTTGTGCTCGCTCGGCGTCGTCGGCGCGTTGGCCAGGTTCTCCAGGAACCCGGCGATTACCGTCAGCGGCGTGCGCAGCTCGTGCGAGGCATTGGCCACGAAGTCGCGCCGGATCATGTTCAGGTGGTAGAGCTTGGTGACATCGCGCCCGACCAGCAGTCGTTGGCGTTTACGCTCCCCGAACGGGGCGATGCGCAACGACAGCGTCAACGCGCGATTGTGTTGGGGGACGACATAGAGCGGACGGGCGTATTCGCCGGTGTCGATGAACGCGGACAGGTCCGGGTGCGGCAGAAGCTCGCTCAGGGGACTCTCATCGTGCTGCGGCCAGCGGATATTCATCAGACCGGCCGCCGACGGGTTGGCCCATTCGACGCGATGCTGCTTGTCGAGGATGACCAGTGCGTCGGGCAGCGAATAGGCCGCCTCGCGGAAGCGGCGGATGAAGCGGATCTGGCGCTTGCGGCTCTTGTGTCCGCGCTCTTGGTAGGTCGCGACGCCGCGGTAGATCTCGCCCCAGATGCCGAACGGGTAGGGTGGTGCCAACCGGTGGTGCCGTTCGATCAGGTGCGTCAAGCGTAGTGCGTGATAGAGGTTGCGCAGCAGATAGGGCGCCACGAGGAGCACACACGCCCAACCTCCGGCGCCGCCGAAGTAAACCAGCAGGGCACCCGCCGCAATCGGACCGAGCAAAGCCGCGAGCTCGAAGATCACGGGGCCGCGCATGGGAGAGCCGACCGTATGCGGATCGGCGTTCAGGTCCGCTCGGAGAAGCGGTAGCCGACGCCCCGAACCGTCTGCAACAGGGCGTCGTGTCCGGTTCCCTCGAGCGCCTTGCGCAGCCGGCGCACGTGCACATCCACGGTGCGCTCCTCTACATAGACTTGATCGCCCCACACCTGGTCGAGCAGCTGCGAGCGGCTGAAGGCGCGATCCGCGTGGGTCATGAAGAAGTGCAGGAGGCGGTACTCGGTCGGTGCGACCTCGATCGGCTGGCCATTGGCGCTGACCCGGTGACTGACGTTGTCGATATGCAGTCCACCGATCTCGATGGCGTCCGAGAGATCCTCGGGCCTGGCGCGACGCAGCACCGCGTTGACGCGGGCGATCATCTCGCGGGGCGAGAAGGGCTTGGCGATATAGTCGTCCGCCCCGGTGTCGAGTCCGCGTACGCGGTCGGCCTCTTCGCCGCGCGCGCTGACCATGATGATCGGCACGCTCCGGGTCTTGGCGTTCTGCTTGATCTGCTGGGCAAGCTCCAGCCCCGAGCGCCCGGGCAACATCCAATCGAGCAGGATGAGATCGGGGTTTTCCGCGGTCAGCTGCTTGCGCGCATCGTCGGCGTGGCCCGCTTCGATCACCCGAAAGCTTGCGCTTTCCAGCGCAAAGCGGATGACCTCGCGAATATCCGGTTCATCGTCGACAACAAGTATCGTTGGCATGACTTTGTTTTACTTAAATTCGCAGGTGAGCCTTTTGCGTGTGCGTCGAGTTGGCTCGACGGCGCCGTACGGCGCTCTTTCGCACTCGCTGGGTCCACTCGGCGGTCGGTGGGGGCCGATCATGATGGAGTCGCAATTTAGCCTTATTTTAGGCGTGGCGGGTTACGGGCAGATGACCGGGCCGGGTCGGTTCGGCTCGCGCCCGCGGACACGCGATTCGACGCGGGTCGGCCGGCCGCCGTTCGCTAGGTAGACGCCGATCAAATCCGTTCATGCATTTGACCAGATCGCCCTCCGAGAGGCGCGACTCTTGGATGGCCAGGACGGGAAGGGCAATCAATCAACGCTTCCCTAGCCCGGAATCGCCTCGCTTCTCCGCGCTTGGGCGAAGCGCTCCGCCATCCGCGCGTGAGACTCGCGATCCGCTGCGCTGACGACCAGGATCGCGAGGGTCGACAGGAGGATTCCCGGCACGATCTCGTAGAGCTCGAACAGCCCGCCCTGGAGCTGTTTCCATACCACGACCGTGATGCCGCCGACCAGGATGCCGGCCATTGCCCCGCGGCCGGTCATCCGCGGCCAGTAAAGCGACAGCACCAGCGCCGGGCCGAAGGCGGCGCCGAAGCCGGCCCAGGCGTAGGCGACCAGATCCAGCACCAGTGCCCCCGGGTCCAACGCGAGTGCGAACGCCAGCAACGCGATCACCACCACGGTGGCTCGCCCAACCAGAACCAGCTCCGAGGGCGTGGCGTCGCGTCGCAACAGGGTGCGGTAGAAGTCTTCCGTAAATGCGGCCGACGAGACCAGGAGCTGGGAGTCCGCCGTGCTCATGATCGCGGCGAGGACGGCCGCCAGCAGGATACCGGCCATCAGCGGGTGAAACAGGAGGCCGACCAGGGCGATGAACACCGTCTCGCGCGCCTCGGCGGCGAGCGGCGGCGTGATGGCGACCACCCCGGCGAGT
>JBGSTR010000821.1:0-6071 GCA_041736365.1 Chromatiaceae bacterium
TCGGGGCTCGCCGGGGTGACCCGGTAGGTCAAATCGAAGCGACGGTCGCTCAGCTCTGCCATGTTTAACCCGTGGCGTTGGCCTTTGCAGTCGATCGCCATCCGCCCCGGATCCAGACCTGGCCGACCCAAAAAAGAAACGACACCCCGAGGGGTGTCGACGGCGCAATCCGGGGCCCGAGCCCGAGGCTTGCGCCCCGGTCTCGAAGGCTTACCAGCGCGGGCCGCGGGAGGGGCGCTCTTCGCGGGGCTTGGCCTGGTTGACCTTCATGTTCCGCCCTTTCAGCGGAGTTTCGTTGAGCGCCTTAATCGCGGCGTCGGCCTCCGAGTTGTTCGGCATTTCAACGAATCCGAAACCCTTGGATTCGCCAGTGAACTTGTCGGTGATCAGGTTTGCGCTAGCGACATCACCGTAAGCGGCAAAGGCCTCTCGTAGCTCGTCTTGGGTCACACCGTAGGCCAAATTGCCAACATAAATATTCATCGTCAAAGTCTCATGTGAAAACAGTGCATTGAGAAAAAGTAAACCGCTGATCGACCAATGCACAGATCGGGTTGCGGACGCACCTCGACGGCCATGGCCGAGAGGCTGTGTCTTGTTCAGCTAGGGATAGGCGAAGATGCTTTCAATCCGGAGCTAAATGAAAAACTCGTGCCGTCCCTTCCTACGGATAGGACGCAGTGACCCGTGCGTAGCGCGCAAAGCGCCTCACGCGGCGTCGAGGTACCCGCGACGGGAGCAAGTGCAGACACTCCGATCACGGGACCAGTGCGCAAGGTCGAGCTGGATGCGGCTGCACAGCCGACTCCGTACGTTGAAGGAGTCGTGCGAGCGGCGATTGATCGATCGTTCAGGGTATGCCTACGGGAGGGGAGTCAGCCGAGAGGACGGAGCGTCGGTATGGAACGCTGTACTTGGAGGGCGACACTAACAGAAACGAGTCGAGGAAAAAAGCGATTTATGAAATTGCGCAAAGTGGCGCCGGCAAGGTCTGGGCGGTACGCCACCAACCGCCGAGCGGCACGCCCAGCATGATAAAGGTCACATAGTTTAGCGTCGACTTATGTTCTAATCACGTCTGACCGCTCGCCAGGAAGTCGCCGTGCGGCGGGTCGCTACGTTGACCCGATCCAGCGCTGCTAAAAGGTGAATCGATACCTCACCTAAGGAAAGACAGGCAAGAAAATGTTAGAGCCAATCGCACAGCCGATCGACAGTATCCCAAGCGAGCGCGCGTACGCGGCGCCGGCTCGCCCCGGTGTTGGCCGCGTCCCCAACTACGCACGCAATACCCTCGATGGCCTGCTGGATACGCTCGCGACCCAGCTCGGCCGAGAAGACCCGCCCGCGGTCGTCGGGGTTGCGGCACAGCGAACACTCGCGGCCATTGCAGATGTCCTGCGTGACGAATCCGAGTCCATGGCAAACGACGATTACCGGCGCGTTCTCGAACGTCTGGTCGCGATCTACGCCCCCGGGACATCGCGCCGCGGATGTAGCGCCTTTTTAGCCGCCGCACCCAGCTATGCCAACGTGCTCGAGATCATTTGCCGCGGTTGCCCAACCTGCGACTACGACGATGCGGTCGGGCAGATGCTCGTATTCATGAACCGCCTTTTTCGAGCGCGCAACGCGAGCTGGCGCTCAATCTATCAGACCATACTCGCCATCCCCGACTCGGCCCACGCGAAGCAATTCCTGCTGACCGCTTATTTCCCGCGGCTGCAGGAATGGCACGATTCCGGAGTCGCGAATCTGTTCTCGATCGAGGACGATCTGAAACAAGAGATTGGTGACCTCGGCGCCAAGGTGGCGCGGTTCGACCGGGCGATTACCCGGGCGAATCGGGAGCTCGAGGACGCCCGTCCGACGCTTCCCGGCAAGCGCCAAACCACGGTCGTCTCCCTCGATTCGCGGCGAAGGCAATTCGCCGTCGCGGAGCTGATGCGCAAGCGTCAAACGATGCTGGAGAAGCTCAGGGTTTCGCAGACAATCGTCGAGCTGATCGAATCGGACATCCAGGAGTTCGAGGGCTTTATCCGCGAGACGCGGCGGGCCTATTTTATTCGTCGCGCCTAACCCCACTCCGCGCGCGCCGGCTTCCACGCAAGCGGGTAAGACCGGCCGCGGTCGTGCCCGCTCGTCCGATCGCTCACGCCTTCCGAATGCGCCCCGTGATCATTGGATCGCGTGTCACGTGAACAGCAGCAGCACCCCGGTGTAGCCGTAGAGCTGATCCCTGAAGATCTCGCCATTGGCATAGAATCCGACCAACGGGCAATCGCCCAAGCTATCGCGAATCTGCTTGAGCTCGTTGGAATCCGCGCCGAACAAGTTGGCGCCCCGACCGAGGCACGAAATATACACTCCGCCCCGTGGCGGCGCGGTCAACCGGGATCGAATCGAGCGCAACATCCGATCGAGGTCCGAGCGAGCGGTATCCGCATCGCGCCGGCAGAACATCAATTCCCGCCCCGCCTCGACCAGATCACCGACGGCGACCAGGCCCTTCTCGACGTCGATGCCGATGAGATTGCGCACCAGGTAATCCGCGGTATCGGAGCCCGGGATGGGCAGACCCGCGAAGATGTAGCCGCCGATGCGCGCCAAGTCGCGCGCCAGGATCTCGCCCACGTCCTGCTTCAACGCCTCCAGCGCCGGCTCGCCGTCCAGGGTGATCAGCACGTTGCGCCGGGACTCGGTGACGGTTCGGTGCGGACCGATTGGCGAGCAGCCCTGACTCAAGCTCGTCAGGATGCCGACTTCGGTCGAGAAAATGACCCCGGATACGCCGCCCTGCATGCAGCCGTTGGCGATGCTGAACGCGTGTCCGCTCGCGGAGCTCGAGAGCCCCCCGACGAGAAAACCGGCCGCGGTTCGCCCGGCAAGCTGACTGATCAAATCCTCGGTGCCACCATTCGCGGGATCGCCGTGGACCAGCCCGAGGTAGGCCTGGTGCCCCCGCATCCAGTCGCGATTTTGGTCATCGAACCCGGTCAGGTCCTGCACGACGGTGGGGAATACGCGGAGCTCTTCCAACGGAATCTCGCCGAGCATTGCGGCGATGGCGGGCGACCCGTAGTACTCGGCACCCGTCGCGCAGATGCCGACGCCCACTGCGCCCACCCACTGCTCGACACCCGTCGCCGCTCGAAAATAGTTTAAGACCTCCGCGACGGCCTCGCTCAAGGCGTCGGTGAGGTACAGAAACCCGATCGTCGCGGTTCTGGGAACAGTGCCGATTTGCGCCAGACACTCGTCGGCGGCGGCTCGCCAGTCATCGCCAGCGGCGTGGCCAAAGCGGAATGGTGCCATGGTCGAGCTCCGGATCAACTGTTGCGCAAAGTTGCGGCAAGTGCTGCCGCGCCTCGCCGACCGAGCCACCCGCGAGCCGGCATTCGTCGTGTCTACACCTCCGCCAGATCACCCTTGGCCTGAAGCCAATTTCGGCGATCGGCCGCGCGCTTTTTCGCCAGCAACATGTCGAGGACATTGCTGCTGTCGTCATCCTCTTCAACCGTCAATTGAACCAGTCGGCGCGTGTCTGGGTTAATGGTGGTCTCCCTCAGCTGCGACGGATTCATCTCGCCAAGACCCTTGAAGCGCTGCACGTTGACCTTGCCCTTGATTTTCTCCGCCGCGATCCGGTCGAGCACGCCTTGCTTCTCGGCATCGTCGAGGGCGTAGAACACCTGCTTGCCTACGTCGATGCGATAGAGTGGTGGCATTGCGACATAGGCATGCCCCTCGGCGACCAGACGCCGGAAATGCCGCAGGAAGAGCGCGCACAGCAGCGTGGCAATATGGGCGCCGTCGGAGTCCGCATCCGCCAGGATGCACACCTTGCCGAAGCGTAGACGACTGAGATCGTCGCTGCCCGGATCCACCCCGATGGCGACCGCGATGTCGTGGACCTCTTGGGATCCGAGCACCTCCGACGCGTCGACCTCCCAGGTGTTCAGAATCTTGCCGCGCAGCGGCAGGATTGCCTGAAATTCTCGATCCCGCGCCTGTTTTGCCGATCCGCCCGCGGAGTCGCCCTCGACCAGAAAGAGCTCGCTACGGTCTGGATCGGTCGAGGTGCAGTCCGCGAGCTTACCAGGCAACGCCGGGCCCTGGGTGACCTTCTTTCGGGTGACCGTGCGCCCGGCCCGCAGCCTTGCCTGGGCGGCGCCGATCGCAAGCTCCGCGATCCTCTCGCCCTCCCCGACGTGCTGGTTCAGCCATAGGCTGAAGGCGTCTTTGACCACGCCGGAGACAAATGCCGCACACTCCCGCGAGGACAGCCGTTCCTTGGTCTGGCCCGAGAACTGGGGCTCGAGCAGCTTGACCGACAGGATGTAGGAAAGCCGCAGCCAAACATCTTCCGGCGCCAGCTTCACGCCGCGCGGCAGCAGGTTGCGAAACTCGCAGAACTCCCGCACCGCCTCGGTCAGCCCGCTGCGCAGTCCGTTGACGTGGGTACCTCCCTGAACGGTCGGAATCAGGTTCACATAGCTCTCGGCGACCGGCTCGCCGCCTTCAGGAAGCCACGCCAGTGCCCAGCTCGCCGCCTCGCGGGTACCCTCCATATCGCCAACGAACGGCTGCGCGGGCACCACCTCGGCGCCGACGAGCGACTGAGCCAAGTAGTCCTTGAGTCCATTTTCGTAGCGCCAGGACTGGTCCTCGCCGGTGGTCTCGTCACGAAACCGCACGCTTAGACCGGGACACAGCACGGCCTTCGCCCGCAACAGGTGAGTCAAAGGACGGGTGGCGAACTTCGGGGTATCGAAGTACTTCGGATCCGGCCAGAAACGGAGCCGAGTCCCGGTGCTGTTTCGACCTGCATTGCCCACCGGCTCCAAGTCGCTCACCTTAGCGCCCCCGGCGAAGGCCATATTGAATTCCTTGCCGTCCCTTTTGACCCATACCTCGAGATGCGCGGACAAGGCATTCACCACCGACACGCCAACGCCGTGCAATCCGCCGGAGAAACGGTAGCTGTCGCCGCCGAACTTCCCCCCGGCGTGGAGCTTGGTCAGGATCACCTCGACACCCGGCAGACCCTGTTGGGGGTGGATGTCCACGGGCATGCCGCGGCCGTCGTCGGTCACCTCCAGGGAGCCGTCGGCGCGCAGCACGACCTCGATGCTGCGAGCATGACCCGCCAGCGCCTCGTCGACGCTGTTGTCGATCACCTCCTGGGCAAGGTGGTTCGGCCGCGTGGTGTCGGTGTACATTCCCGGGCGCTTGCGCACGGGATCTAGGCCGCTGAGGACCTCAATGGCGGATGCATCGTAGTTACCGGTCATCGACGATTGAAACAGCTCCTGACGACGTGGTGAACGGGGCCCGACCGTTTGACCCCCAAAACCTCGTACGGTACCGTAGCTATAAACCCGGGTTCAAACCTAATGAGCGAAGTAGTAGATCCCTCACCGCCCACGTTCGAGCAGGCCCTAAGCGAGCTGGAGTGCCTGGTCGATGCGTTGGAGCAGGGCGAGATGTCACTTGAGGAATCACTCGCCGCCTTCGAGCGCGGCATTTTGCTGACCCGAACCTGCCAGAGCGCCCTCGACACGGCCGAGCAGCGGGTCCGCATCCTCACCGACGCCCGCGCCGATGCCGAGCCGATCCCCTATCAGGCCGATGACTAACGCCCTGCTGGACGCCTTTAGAACGCGCTGTCGGGCTCGCGTCGAGGAGTGCCTCGAGGCGCTGCTGCCTCGCCCGGAGATCGAGCCCTGCCAGCTCCACGCCGCCATGCGCTACGCCGTGCTTGGCCCCGGCAAACGGCTGCGTCCTCTGCTGGTCTATGCCGCTGGCGAGGCGATCGGTGTCGAACCGGAGAGACTCGACCGGCCGGCCTGCGCGGTCGAGCTGATACACGCCTACTCACTGATCCATGACGATCTTCCGGCGATGGACGACGACGAGCTGCGCCGCGGCAAGCCGACCTGTCACCGTGCTTTCAACGAGGCGACCGCGATCCTCGCGGGCGATGCCCTGCAGACGCTGGCGTTTCAGGCCCTGGCCGAGGCCGACAACCTGTGCCCGCAGCGGCGGATCGACATGGTGGGGGCCCTGGC
>JBGSTR010000025.1:0-4023 GCA_041736365.1 Chromatiaceae bacterium
CAGCGCCGGCGCGAACCAGGACGGCAAGCACTGGTTCGGCCTCAATTGGGGCCGCGATCTGCCGCTCCCGGAGGTCGCGGACCTGCGCAACGTGATCGACGGCGATCCCAGCCCCGACGGCCGCGGGACCTTGAGCATCGCGCGCGGCATCGAGGTGGGTCACATCTTCCAGCTGGGTCGCAAGTACAGCGAGGCCATGAAGGCCACCGTGCTCGGCGAGGACGGCAAGGCCCTGACCCCGACGATGGGCTGCTACGGCATCGGCGTATCGCGCGTGGTCGCCGCCGCCATCGAGCAGAATCACGACGATCGCGGGATCTGCTGGCCGACGCCGATCGCACCCTTCGAAGTTGCCCTGCTGCCCATGAAGCTCGGCAAGTCCTATCGGGTGCGCCAGGCGGTCGATCAGCTCTATGCCGATCTCCTCGCCACCGGCATCGAGGTCTTGCTCGACGATCGCGACGCCCGGCCCGGGTTCATGTTCGCCGACATGGAGCTGATCGGAATCCCCCACCGGGTAGTGGTGGGCGACAAGGGACTGGACGACGGCAAGATCGAGTACAAGGGCCGCCGCGACGAGGAGATGCAGCTGATTCCGATCGAGGAGATCGTCGGCTTTCTCGAAGAACGACTGAACAGCGAGCGCCGCTAGGGGCGCCGGCATTCCCCGGCGCGATCCGCGCCACGCCGGAAGTCGACACGCGCCGGGGATCAGAGGCCTCTGTAGCCGCCGCAACCGAAACCGGATCCCCACTGGAGCACACACGGGACAATGCACAAAGAAGACACCTTCGACCGCGATCAACTCCTTGCCTGCGGTCACGGCCAGATGTTCGGACCGGGGAACGCCCAGCTACCGACACCCAACATGCTGATGATGGACCGAGTGAATCGCATCGCGAATTTCGGCGGCGCCCACGGCAAGGGCGAGATGATCGCCGAGCTGGATATTCACCCCGACCTGTGGTTCTTCCAGTGCCACTTTCCCGGCGACCCGGTCATGCCGGGCTGTCTCGGACTCGACGCGCTCTGGCAGTTGGTCGGCTTCTATCTGGCGTGGTTGGGAAACCCCGGACACGGGCGTGCGCTGGGTGTTGGCGAGGTGAAATTCACCGGGCAAGTCCTGCCGACCGCCAGCAAGGTCACCTATCACGTCGACATGAAACGCGTAATCACGCGGCGCCTAGTGCTGGGAATCGGCGACGGCCGGGTGGAGGTTGACGGACGCACCATCTATACCGCGAGCGATCTGCGGGTAGGTCTGTTTACGTCGACCGAAGGATTCTGATTAAACGATACGCGATCGGCTGTTTGGCTCCGACCATCCGCTTCACTCGCCCGAGCCGAAGACGCGGGGCACAAAAAAAACGGGGCGCTCAAGGCGCCCCGTTCGATCTCAACTTCCGAATCAATCAGGCGTCGAGATTGTCGAGGGCCTTCTGGAAACGGTTGGCATGCGAGCGCTCGGCCTTGGCAAGCGTCTCGAACCAGTCGCCGATCTCGTCGAAGCCTTCGTCACGGGCCATTCTGGCCATGCCCGGATACATGTCGGTGTACTCGTGGGTCTCGCCCGCGATGGCGGCCTTGAGGTTGTCGCCCGTGGCGCCGATCGGCAGACCGGTGGCCGGATCACCGACCGCCTCCAAGTACTCCAGGTGACCGTGCGCGTGACCGGTCTCGCCCTCGGCGGTGGAGCGGAAAACCGCTGCAACGTCGTTGTAGCCTTCCACATCGGCCTTGGAGGCGAAGTAGAGATAGCGTCGATTGGCCTGCGATTCGCCGGCAAAGGCCTCTTTCAGGCTGTTCTCAGTCTTGCTGCCCTTGAGCTCCATAAGCTTCTCCTCGTTGTGCGAAAGTTGAACAGTTCCGGATGCGAAGCCAGGAAGATAAGGACCCCGGCGCCGATAACGAAATTGTTTGTTCCAATGGCGGCGATAGTCGGAGTTTATGGATCCTCGACTTGGCCATCGTCGAGACCCTCATCGAGATAGCGAACGCAGGGCAGCTCGGCGCTTCGCACCGCCCGTGCGATCACTTCCACCGTCGGCTCGCGCGGGAACGACTTGCGCCACGCAAGCGCAATGGTACGTTTCGGCGCCGCGCCGGTAAACGGCCGGGCGCACCAGAGCTCCTTGCCGTTCCACGGGTCGTCGCGACTTGCGGTGCACGGGAGCACGGCCACACCGACCCCGCTGGCGACCATATAGCGGATCGTCTCGAGCGAGCCGCCCTCGATATCGCGTTGAGCGGCATCGTGGGTGTCGCGGGCATGCCGGCATTGGGGACACGCCCGCAGGATCTGATCGCGCAGGCAGTGCCCCGGGGCCGGCAGCAGAACATTCGCCTCGGCTAGATCCTCGATCTCGATGCCGTCACGTTCCCGCCACGGGTGATTGGCCGGCAGCAGGAGCACGAGGTCCTCCCGATACAGCGGGCGCACCACGACCCCGGCCTCGTCGCAGGGTAGAGAGACCAGAATCAGATCCAAATCGCCGCGCTTCAGACGCTCCATCAGAATGGGGGCAAGGCCTTCCTCGATTACCAGCGGCATCTCCGGCGCCTGCTCCATCACCGACGGGATTAGCTGCGGCAGCAGATAAGGCCCAACCGTGTGAATGGCCCCGAGCCGCAGGGGACCCGCGAGCGGATTCTTGCCGAATCGCGCCAGACGACGAATGCGCTCCGCCTCCTCGAGCACGCGGTGCGCCTGCTCGACGATCCGGTGACCGATCGCCGTGGTCGTAACCTCGCCGGGCACGCGCTCGAAGAGTACGACGCCCAGCTCGTCCTCAAGCTTGCGCAGGGCCACGCTCAGCGTGGGCTGACTCACGAAACAGGCCCGGGCCGCATGACCGAAGTGGCGTTCGCGCGCAATCGCCACCACATACCGAAGCTCGTTGAGTGTCACATTCGCAACCTCGCGTTCAGGCGCTCATTATGGCTTGTGAACTGCGTCATTGCCGCACCGCCGCCTTCGCTGTTGAAATCCGGGTAAGGCACTCCACGACCGAGACATGGGACCGTGCGGTCGCTCGATGAGGTGACATCGGACATGTCGAGGCACAAACGAAACAAGAACCGCACCCGCGACCAAGGCACCGCCGCTGGCGGCGCCGCTACGCCGCTGCGTGTGATCCAGCTTACCGATCCGCACCTGTTCGCCGAGTCCGCCGGCAGACTGCTCGGACTCACGACGCGATTGAGCTTCGAATCGGTCCTCGCCATGGCCATGGAATGCTCGACCCCGGCGGATGCGCTGGTCATGACCGGCGATCTCGTTCACGACGGATCCACCGAGGGCTATCACTACCTGCGCCAAATGCTCGAATCGGTCGGGATCCCCTTCTTCTGCATCCCCGGCAACCATGATCGACCGGAGCGGATTGCGCGCGTCATCGATCCGTTGGTTGCCGGCGGAATCGCCGTGCGACGACTCGCCAACTGGGACCTGATTTTCATGGATTCCACCGTGACGGGAACCGACAGCGGCCGGATCGGCGCCGCGCAGCTCGATGCCCTGGAGCAGATACTCGTCGACGCAAGCGGACCGAGCATCCTGTTCTTGCACCAACACCCGCTCCCGGCTGGCAGCGCTTGGATGGACACCATGGGAGTCGAGAACGGGGCTGAGCTGCTCGCGCTGTGCGCCCGGCACCCGACGATCGCCGCCCTGGTGTGCGGCCACATCCACCAGGAGATAGACCGCCGACACGCCGGTGTCCGGGTGCTCGGCACCCCGTCGACCTGCATCCAGTTCCTTCCGGGAAGCGAGGAATTTGCCCTGGACGCCCTGCCGCCGGGCTACCGCGAGCTGCTCCTTCTCCCCGATGGTGGAGTCGAGACCCGGGTAATCCGCCTTGCGGACTATCCGGAGCCCTTCGAAACGGAAGCCGGCGGCTATTGAGCGGAGGGCGCGGCCGGACGGCCTCGCCCGCCCCTGCGATCGCCTGTCGCTGTTCCCCATCGCCGACTTGCCGCGGCTTCAGCCGAACGCTATGCGAGCCTGACCGGGACCGGGCCGCC
>JBGSTR010000027.1:0-6821 GCA_041736365.1 Chromatiaceae bacterium
GCCGTGCGCGTTGGCCGGAGTCGGCGCCGCGCGCATCCGTCGGATCGCCCGAGGGCGGGCCGTCGGGCGCAATCGGGTCGCCTTTATGGCCGGGGCCGGAGTGGTTTTCCATGGGTATTCAAGTCTGTTGTTGTCTTCTAACTTTCTCAATGATCCGTCACCCGGGAGGGGATTCCAAGCATGGGCCTGCTCGCGTTTCCGATCCGCGCCTCCGTGCGTCCACGCTTGGCGTGCTACAGTCCTGCGGCATACGCACTTCTATGGAGGTCGGTGATGAACCTGTTGGTGCTTGGGCTGGTCCTGTTCTTCGCGGTTCACGCCGTGTCCATTGTCAATGACGGGGCGCGCAACCAGCTTGCGGCGCGCCTCGGGGAGTGGACCTGGAAGGGTCTGTATGCGCTGATCGCAGTAGCCGGTTTGACACTCATAGTAGTCGGCTATGGCCTCGCTCGGCACGGGTCCATCGACCTCTATGTGCCGCCGCAGTGGTTGCGCCACGTCGCTCTGCTGCTGATGTTGCCGGTCTTTCCGCTGCTCCTGGCCGCCTACCTCCCCGGACGTATCCAGAGTGCTACGGTGCACCCGATGCTGGCGGCCATCAAGCTGTGGGCGTTCGCGCACCTGCTTGCGAACGGCAGGCTGGTGGACGTGCTGCTGTTCGGCTCGTTCCTGGTTTGGGCGGTGGTGGATCGGATCTCGATGAAGCATCGCGAGCAGCGGCCGATACCCGGTGCTCCGCCGTCGCGGCGCAACGATATCATCTCCGTGGTCGGCGGATTGGCACTCTATGTTGCATTCGTGCTCGGGCTGCACCGCTGGCTGATCGGCGTGTCTCCGATCGGCTGAGCCAGCGCGGGCAGCGATCGGCGGGCCTAGGCACTGCGCAGCCGCACCAGCTTGACCAGAACCACCGCGGCGATCGGCAGCACCACCCCGAGCAGCATCGCCGTGATCATCAGTATCCCGAGCTCGCTGTAGTTCGCCGGTACATCGATGGCGCCGGTGGCCTGATCCGTGACCTTGCGGGTGACCGTGAAGATCTCGTTGAGGTACTTGGTTCCGAGCTGGCTGGCGGACAGGGCCAGATTGGTGAACGAGGCCATGACCGCGAAGAAGGTCGCCTTTAGCCCGGCGGGCGCCGAGTTGGCGATCCAGGCAAGCATCGGGATCATGGCTATCTGCCCCAGCGGCGACTCCAGCGCCGTGTCCACCAGCGCAATGAAGCGCGCGTCCACCACGCCTCCCGTAACCGAGGCGGTCCACTCGTGAAGACCGAAGAACATGCCGACGATCGGCAGGTAGAGCAGGGTCCCGACGATCGTCAGGAACACGACTACGTAGGCAATCGAGCGTTCCGCCATGAAGCGGCGGAATAGAAACATGCCGAACAACGTCAGCGTGCTGCCGATCAGGGAGAGCACCGAAAGGAACTGCTGGTCGAACCCGAGCTGATCGATCATCCACCAGGTCTGTCCGGGTCCCGGGGTCGGCGTTGCCCGATAGACGAAGATGATCAGTGCGGTGCCGACCAGATACAGCCTGGCGTCCGGCTCCAGTGCCTTCACCAGCCGGCTCATTAGGAACAGGATGATGATCAGCGAGCCCGCGAAGATGATCTCCTGGTTGTACGGCAGGTCCCCGAGGCCAAGGGTGACGGTGAAGACGACAAACACCAGGCTGCCGCCCAGGATCCACCAATTGGGCGCCGTTGGCTCGGTCTTTACTTCGGTCATCTCCCTCGCCTCGGTCGCGGAGAAACCCTGGACTTGCAAGCGACGCCGGTCACGGCGGCTGAGCAGCCCGGCCAGCACCACGCCGAGCACGGATACGGCCGGGATCAGCAACGCCAGCTCATAAATCAGGATATAGGTGTCGAGCTTCTGCGCCTCCGACATGCCCTCGACGCCACTGAACAGAAACACGTTGGCCAACGAAACCAGGATGCCGCCGCCGATGATCGCCACTCGCCCCAGCGTCTGCATGGTGGTGTGCATCAGACGGCGTTTTGCGGCGGAGATCGGCTCGCCGTTTGCGTCCACCCGCGGTACCGCCTCGACCGTCATGGCATCGGCCACCACGTCCTGGACGACATAGCCAATCGGTGCAAGCAGCACGCTGAGCACATACCACGCAGACACGGGCACGAACCGCGCCATTGCCTCCGGGTGGGCCAGCAAGCCGATCATGATCATCAGGCTGAACGCGATCAGGGTCGCGCCGGCAAAGACCATCAGGGATTTCCTGCGCCAGATCAGATCGACGAGATGCCCCAGCGGCATCTTCAGCGCCCAGGGGATGCCCGCCCAGAAGCCGAGCGCCGCCAGAAACGCGGCGGATAGGCCGAGATAGTCCTTGACGAAAAAGGTGCCGACGATCGCCGTGAGGCCCGAGATACCGGCCGCCATGTAGACCATCAGCGGCGGCAGATAGGACAGGCGCATTTCGCGGCCCAGCTCGAAGATGTTGCGGTCCAGCCAGTGCCATACGTGCCCTCCCGGACCGAGCGGCATCTCGCCGGGCGCGGCGGCTTTTCGATCGACGGGTGGTAGGCTCAAGGTGGGTTCTCCAGGCTGGACGGCGGCGCACAGATTACGCGAATCGGCGGCAAAAGGGACACCGTTCGGCGCGCTCGATCGCACCCGTGGTCGGTACCTCGGCCGCCGCCTCCCGAAGCCGCAGCGTATACTTGGTCTCAGTCTCCACCAGCGGTAACCACCCTTTGTCTCCACGCGCTATTCGGCTCGGCTCGCGATGACGACAAATCGCCAATCAATACGCTCGCTGGTCGCCCTATTGGTGACCTGGTCCTTTGCCGTGCTGACGGTCACCGGGATCGTGCTCTACATCGTCCCCCGGGGACGCATCGCCTTCTGGGTCCATTGGTCGCTCGCCGGCATGGACAAGTCCCAATGGGGATGGGTGCACATGGTGTTTGGCGGGCTGTTTATCGTCACTGGTGTGACGCACCTGATCTTCAACTGGAAGCCGTTCAAGAAATACCTGACCGAGCGGGCGCGCGGTGTGCTGCACGTCAGAAGGGAGCTGGTGCTCTCCTTGGCGATCACGATCGCGATCGCCGCGGTTGCCGTGCTGAATCTCCCGCCCGCGAGCTGGGTGATTGACTGGAACAATCGCATCAAGGACTCGTGGGTCACCGGCCCGGAGCTGGAGCCGCCGTTCGGGCACGCCGAGGCGGTGCCGCTTGCGGTGCTTTCGCAGCGGCTGGACATCGACCTGCCCCCGGCGTTGGCGGCGCTCCGTGAACAGGGTGTCCGCTTCGAAAGCGAACGCGAGTCGCTGGAAACCATTGCGCGCGCCAACGACACCACGCCGATGAAGCTCTACGCCGTGATCCAGCAATTTCGGGCGTCACCGTCCCCGCCCTCCGCAACCGGGATGACGCCGGACGCGATTGAGGCGCGCTATGCCGGGACCGGGCTGGGACGCAAGACGCTTGGGGCGGTGTTGGAGGAGATTGAGCTGGACGAGGCCACGGCGCTTGAGCGTCTGGAGAAGGCCGGAATCGCTGCAAGCGCCGACGAAACCATGCGCGAGATAGCGGAAAGGAAGGGTGTGCGTCCGATCGAGGTGCTAAAGGTTTTGTTGGCGGTCGGTTACCGCCCGCAACCGTGATTCATTCCGTCAGGCGCGACGGGCTATAGGCCGGAAGATCTCCCGTTCGCCGCACCGATTCCGCTTCGCCTGGCAACCTCGGCCCGCTGCATGGCGAATTGTGGACCAAGCCTCAGTCGCGAATGCAGGTCTTCGCTAATCTTTGTCTTGCCGGCTTGGGGGAGTCGGCGAACCTCCTCAGTGGTGGAGAATGCCGCCCCGGGTTTCCGGGGCGGCTTCTTTTTTTCCTTGGGGCCGCCGTTCTATCTGCCGAGCGAGCTACCCCGACGATCCGAGCGCAAGATTTCCCGTCGCCTTCCCGGTCACCGGTTGCGCGAGCCGGGCTTGCTTCTCTGCTAATCTGGACGCCAACCGCCTTCGCCATGAGGATTGCGCGTGGAGCAGACCCTGCGAATCGTGGAGGACGTGTTGCGGGCTTATGGCCGAGTCTACCAAGCCAACCTGGCAATGATCGCCGGCGGGCGATTTAGCCGGGCTCCGCACGAGGCTTGCCGCTTGCTCAACAACGATGACTGGTGGGGTGGACGCGATTCGATCGCCGCGTTGGATTGCGCCGTCGAGGGCGGATACAGCACCGGTGCGCGAGAAGACGCCCGGCGGCTGCGTGCTGCGCTGGTTGAAATCTACGGGGTTATGAAGGCGTTCGGCGAGGTAAACGAAAACGCGGAGCTGCTGGCGTCGCAGTTCCGCAAATGGGTGGTTTCGGGGGTTTGATGCGGGCCACCGAGTTCGCAGGTGGATCCTGAGGGTGCTCGGCAGCTCGCCCTTTTTTTATTCGACTTCCTAGCCGCGTCCTTCGGCAGTCTGGCCTCAGGCTTCATCCCATGTTTGTAGCGCGCATCCCTGCGCTCGGTCGTGCGTCCCTGGTCTCTTTTTTGCCGACTCCTCGGCGGTGGATTTCCCGCTGGAACGGCCGTCCTTGGCCTCCCATGCGTCCTTGTCGATTTGCGCGTCCTGCGCAGTCGCTTCCCTAGCTGCCGTCTTTCTTTTTTCCCTCCGTCCCTGGTGAACCCGCATTCCCTGCGATTCCTCGGTCCCTAGTGCAAGCCTCCCTGTTTTCGCTGGCTCCTTGCCTGCTCGTCCTCGGTACCCGTTTCGGCCTCGCTTTCCTTGTATCCGGTTCGGGGGTGCCGTTCCTGCTGCTACACTGACGCTTCCCTGCGTCGATCCGTGTGCTCTCTGTGCTTCCTGCTGTTCCCCGTGCTGTTCGTTCGCTGGATGTACTGCATTGGCTATGCCAGATTTTATTAATCTATAAAACAGTAAGTTAAGTTTTCGAGTGCTGTCTCGCGACGACTTGCGCGGTCAGCAAGTGACAATCTTGCGCACCCCGCCGCGGCTCTTTTGCGGCTTCCGAATGAACAAAGGGGGCACCAGGGGTCCAATCTTCGAACAAGGGCGAGTCGCTTGAAGCTCAAGCGCTCGATCCCCGTATCATTCGACGCACCGACCGTCGACCGAGTCCTCGCCGCCGCCGCAGTAGCGGATCGGGAACCGGTCACCGAAAAGACAACCCGAGGATAGCGAGGCTACCAATATGCGAACGAGCAACCACCCGATTCTGCTTTCCGCTCTGGCACTGAGCTGCCTGTCGGGGGCCGCCTTCTCCGGCGCTACCCTCGATGCCGTAAAGGAGAAGGGCTACGTTCATTGCGGGGTGAACACCGGCCTGCCGGGGTTTTCAAATGCCGATGCCGATGGCAACTGGACCGGACTGGACGTCGATGTGTGTCGGGCAGTGGCGGCCGCCGCACTCGGCGATTCCGGAAAGGTCAAGTTCACGCCGCTCACCGCCAAGGAGCGCCTCACGGCCCTTCAGTCCGGGGAGATCGACGTGCTGTCGCGCAACACCACCTGGACCCTGACCCGCGACACCTCGCTCGGCGTCAACTTTACCGGGGTCTCTTATTACGACGGCCAGGGTTTCATGGCCTCGAAGGCACTGGGCGTCAAGAGCGCGCGCGAGCTCGACGGGGCATCGGTGTGCATCCTTGCAGGCACCACCACCGAGCTCAATTTGGCCGACTACTTCCGCACCCATTCGATGCGCTATCAACCGGTGGTTTTCGACACCGCCGATCAGACGGTCAAGGGCTTCGAGGCCGGCCGATGCGACGTGCTCACCAGCGATCAGTCGCAGCTCTACGGTCTTCGCATCAAGCTGGCTGAGCCGGACAAGGCCGTCGTTTTGCCCGAGGTGATCTCCAAGGAGCCGTTGGGGCCGGCAGTCCGGCAGGGTGACGACGGCTGGTTCAATATCGTGCGCTGGACCCTGTTCGCGATGCTCGATGCGGAGGAGCTTGGCGTCGACTCCGGCAATGCCGACGACATGCGATCAAGCAAGAACCCGGAGATTCGGCGGCTGCTCGGTTTGGAGGGCGCGACCGGCCAGGGCCTCGGTTTACCCGATGACTGGGCGTACAAGGTGGTCAAGCAGGTAGGCAACTATGGCGAGGTCTTCGCGCGCAACGTCGGTAAGGACTCGCCGTTGAAGATCGAGCGCGGACTCAACGCCTTGTGGAACAACGGCGGTATCCAATACGCGCCACCCATCCGCTGAGCGGACCGCACCGACCTCCGCGACGCATGCCCAACGAACAGAGCACGGCCGGTCCGCAGGATCCCGCGCGGACGCCTCTTTGGCGCAACGCGCGCTTGCGCGGCTGGCTGATGCAGCTCGTCTTCGTAGCCGTCGTGCTGGTCCTGCTGCTCTACATCCTCGACAACACGCTGACGAATCTCGAGCACCGCGGGATCAGCACCGGCTTCTCTTTCCTGTCGACCGAGGCCGGCTTCGGCATCGTTCAGACCCTGATCGAGTACTCGGAAACATCCACCTTCGGTCGAACCTTCCTAGTCGGACTGCTCAACACGCTACTGGTCTCGGCCCTGGGTATCGTCCTGGCGACGCTGCTCGGTTTCGTCATCGGCGTGGCGCGGCTGTCGAGCAATTGGCTGGTTGCCCGGCTGGCGACCGTCTTTGTCGAGACCTTTCGCAATATCCCGCTGCTGCTGCAGATTTTTTTCTGGTATTTCGCCGTCCTGCGAAGCCTGCCGGGGCCGCGCGACAGCTTGGCGGCCGGCGAGGCGGTATTTCTCAATCTGCGCGGGCTCTATCTGCCGCGACCGATCCCGCAGGACGGCTTCGGGCTGGTGGTCGCCGCCGCGGTGATCGCGGTGGTTGGCGC
>JBGSTR010000032.1:0-13247 GCA_041736365.1 Chromatiaceae bacterium
GCGGCGCAGCGACTCGGCCCGGTCAACCACCTCCTTTACGCCGGTGTGGCCGCAGCGTTTCGGGGCGCGCTGGTCCTCGATCATGACCCCCGCGAAGCCGGCCAGGGCGTATTGCTCTACCGTGCGGCGGACGTTGGCGGAATTGCCGTGGCCGGTGTCGCCATCGCCAATGACCGGGAACGAGACCGCCTGGCAGATGCCGCGACCCTGGTCGAGCATCTCCGTCACCGAGATCAGACCGGTATCGGGCACCGCGAGTCGCGACGCGGAGACGGCGAAGCCGCTCATGAAGGTCAAGGCGAAACCGGCCTGCTCGATCAGACGCGCCGAGAGCGCGTCGAAACAGCAGGGCATGAGCAGGATGTCATCACCCGAGAGCAATGCGCGCAACCGCGCGGCCGGTGCGGGAGTCGGCTGCATCGATAGAGTGACTAGGCGGCGTCGCGCTTGCCGGTGGCGATGCGCGAGCCTAAAACTTGTTCGTCCGGCGTTGCCGGAGCGCCACCATCGGCAGGCGTCCGACTACGGCCCAAGAGCGCCCGCTCTCGCCGCGCAGCTTGCGTCCCAGCTCGTGCCAGTACTGCCGCAGGTAATCGACGGTCGTCAGGCGCGCGCGCCGAAAGCGGCCGATCTCGGCATCGCCCGGAACGCCGTCGACCGGATAGCCCAGCTCCGCCAACATCGCGCCGCCAACCGCTTCGAGTCGCTTGAGGGTGCGCGGCGACATTTGCTTGCGCCATTTTTCGCTCGCTCGCTTGATCTGACCCGCTTCACCCCGGTTCTCGCTCTGGGGCTGGGTCGATTCCAACACCTCAGGGGTATAGGGCACCCCGAGAAAGGTGCATATCTCCCGCATCCATTTCTCCGGCTCCCCGGTTAGATCCTCGTAGCGAACCTCGAAATACCGGTCCTTCAGCTTGGCGCCGTCGCGACGACCCACGTCGACCACATGCTTCCAACGGTACATGGTGAGCTCTGGACTCCTCGCCCAGCGCCGTTGAAAGGACGCGGCGCAGGCGCGTCCGTCGCGGATGATGTGAATGAACTTGGCGGTGGGAAAGGCCTCCGCCATGCGCGGCAGATTCTGGACGTGGTGCGGCGTCTTCTCGCACCATCGGGTCTTGGACTCCGCACCGGCATATTGAGTCATCAAGGCATCGAATACCGCCGGCACCGTGGCTTCGACCTGCTCCCAGCCCTCCGGCAAGGGCGCCGGCTCGCCCTCGTTGACGCCGCGAAATGCCGGCAGCCCGCGCATCAGATCCCACAGCTTCAGCTTTTCCGTATGCGTCTGTAGCGGCGCGTCGATGGGGTAGGTTTCAAGCAAACTCGGCAACACCCGAGTCTCGCGAGGAAAACCGTACAGATCCGGATGGTGCCCGAGGCTGTCCACCAGCATGGTGGTTCCGGAGCCGTTCATGCCGACCACGAACACCGGACCCGCATTGGGTGCTGCCTTAGTACTCATACCTGCCTCTGGTGTCCGGAAACGGACTCGTCGAGTGAAACAATTCGCATGCAGGGCGGACAATCGATCCGCGGGTTGCCGCCCCGCCGCGCCAAAGCCATGCGCGCGACGGTCGCGGTCGAGAACCCAAGGCGCGGGGAGCCGGATGGTCGCGGCGCCCATTGTACCGTCGGATCGGACGACCGGAGCGTTGGATGGCGCCTTTTCGGCACGACCGGGCTCCGCCGGGTAGCGGCGCGGTCATTGCGCTCCGCGGAATTCTGAATCCGTTGATGCAGACCTGGTCGCAGGCGGATGTCCACCGGCTCTCCTGCTGGAATCGGGCGTAAAACCGCGTCCCGAAAAACGCGGCGGGCCAACATTGGGCTAATTCCGGGCGCGATGCAATCGCTACGGATGCAGCTCCGCCGATGCGAGGGGGGACGGGGGCGAGTGAGACCGGTCGTGCGGGAAATCCGCCTCGGCGCCCCGTCCTGGCTTGGCCATGGAAAAGCCCGCGGATGCGGGCTTGCAACAGCGGACTTTCCGGGTCGGAGCGCTACTTTGCCGCCAACGCATCGAGCTGCTTGGCCGGGATGATCTGGCCGTTGAGCGCGGCCTCTTTGGCGCTGCGTCCGTAGGCGACCGCCATCAGGGTCGAGTAATAGACGACAGGCATCTTGAACTTGGTGCCGTAGGTGGCGTTGATCTGATCCTGGTAGACCTCGACGTTCATCTGACACACCGGGCAGGGGGTCACGATCATGTCCGCCCCGTGATCGTAGGCGGCCTCGATGATGCCCTTGACCATCTCCTGAGACTTCGCGGGCTCGGAAAAGGCGAGCGCGCCGCCGCAGCATTGCACCTTCTTCTCGTAGTCCGGGATCGACTCGCCACCGAGTGTATCGACCAGCTTGTCGAGATACTTGGGGTTCTCGTAGGACTCGCCGGCGATGCCGAAGGGCCGGTTGGTCTGGCAGCCGACGTAGCCGGCAATCTTGATGCCCTCCAGGGGCTTCTTCACCTTGGCGCCGATCTCCTCGAAGCCGATGTCCTCGATCAGGACCTCGGCCATGTGCTTGATCGGTGTCTTGTTGTCGAGCTTGAGTCCGGCCTCGGCCAGCGCCGTGTTGCACTCCGCCAGCAGCGACTGGTCCTCGTGCAGCCGCTCGGCCGCCTCCCGCGTGGAGAGCCAGCAGGCGGCACAGGTGGCGACGATCTCCTGGCCGGGATTGTGCTGCTCGCTAAGCGCGATGTTGCGCGCCGAGAGGGTCACCCGCGGCAGCTCGCCGCCGCCGGCATAGCCGATGGAGGCCGCGCAGCAGTTCCAGTCCGGGATCTCGTTGAGCTGAATGTCCAACTCCTCGCACATGGCCTGGACCGAGATCAGGTAGTTCGAAGACGAGGCGCCCTTCTGGGAGGAGCATCCCGGGTAGAACGAGTATTCACGCTTTGCCATGGGTTGGGTCCTCTTCTCAGGCGCCGTGGGTCTTGATGCGGGCGTCTTCCAGCTCTTGGGCCTTGTTCAGCACCTTGTGGAAACCGGAGAGATCCTTGACCCCATGTCCGCCGATCGCCTCCATGGGGTTCATGCGCCCGGTCTTGATCATGTTCATGCCGAGCTTCTGGTTTTTCATGGCGACCTTCACGCCCTCGCCGAAGCCGTTCATGAAATAGAGATTCAGACCCAGCTTGAGCTCGTTGACCCGCCCCTTTTTCATCAGGTTGTCCCAGAACATCTGGGCGAACTTGGCGGTGGGATTGGTCTGCGGCACCAGGCCGAGGCGCTTCGCGTAGTGCGCCAAGCCATGCATGATGTGGGTGATCGGCAATTGGCGCGGGCAGCGCACGATGCAGTTGTAGCAGGAGGTGCACATCCACATGGAGTCGGAGCTCAGGACTTCCTCGCGCTTGCCGGCGCGGATCATCATGAAGATCTCCTGGGGCGGATGCTCCCAGAACTTACCCAGCGGGCAGGATCCGGAGCACACGCCGCACTGCATGCACATCTTGACCCACTCGCCCTCCTCCACGTTCGCCTCGACTTCCTTGAGGAAGCTGTTGCGATACTTGTCGACCATCGCGGCATTCAAATCGCCCATGGGAACGATCTCCAGTATTCGGTTGTAGGACGGATGCCCGAAGGGCGATCCGCCAGCTGCACGCTTGCGGCGAATCTACTGCCTAGAACTTGAACGGACTCATGCCGATCTTCTCGATCGTCGCTGCCATGTCGTTGATCAGCTGCGGCGCCCGCTTAATGTCGGTGATCGCGACCTCATAGACCGACACCCGCTCGACCTCCAGGTTCAACTGGGTGAGTGTGTCGCCGACCTTCGAGAGGCGTTCCGCGGCCATCGCCGACCCGCGCACGAAATGACACTGATAGTCGTCGTCGCGGCGGCAGCCCATCAGCAGGATGCCGTCATAGCCCGAGTTCAGCGCATCGGTTACCCAGGAGAGGCTGACCGAGCCGAGACAGCGCACCGGGATCACGCGCGCAAATGGCGTGATCTCGATGCCCGCCTGGGCGGCCATATCCAGCGCCGGGTAGGCGTCGTTCTCGCAAGCCAAGGCCAGGATACGCGGCTTTTCCGAATACTCGTCCGGCACCTCGACCGCCTTGATCTGCTGGCCGACGGTGTCGATGGAGTAGTTCTCGAACGAGATGACGCGCACCGGGCAGGCGCCCATGCAGGTGCCGCAACGGCGGCAACGCGACTCGTTGAACTGCGGGTAACGCTGCTCGTCCTCGTTGATGGCCCCGAACGGACACTCCACCGTGCAGCGCTTGCACTGGGTGCAGCCTTCCTTGCGGAAGCTCGGGTAGGACAGATCGCCCACGCGCGGGTGCGCGGCCGAGCCGCGGGCGGCATTTTCGGCGGCCTGAATCGCCTTCATCGCCGCACCGACCGCGTCCTCCATCGCCTGCTTCATGTCCATCGGACGCCGCACCGGGCCGGCGGCGTAGATGCCGCTGCGACGCGTCTCGTAGGGGAAGCAGATGAAGTGGGAGTCGAGGAAGCCGTGCTTGAGCTGCGGCAGGTCGGTGCCCTGACGATAGTCGAGGTTGAGGATCGAAGGGGGTGAAACCGCCAGCTTGGCGCGCGCCGCTTCCTTTTCCTCCTCGGTCGGGGCCTCGTCTACCGCGAGCTGGGCGTAGGGGTCGGGACCCGTATTCGGCACCTGGCCGGTGGCCAGCACCACCAGGTCGCAGTCCATCGCGGTGTCTTCGTCGAGGATCAAATCCTTGAAGTGGACCTTCAGCCCGCCGTCGGCTGCGGTGACCTCGGAGGTCTGGCCCTTGGTAAAGGTAACCTCGGCCTGCTGGCCGGAACGGTAGAAATCCTCGCCCGCGGCGCCGGGGGTACGCAGATCGTCGAACAGCACCGTGGCGTCGCAACCGGGATTCTGCTCCTTGAAATACATCGCCTGCTTGATCGACTCGGTGCAGCAGAAGCCCGAGCAGTAGGGCAGGTGGCCTTCCTTGGTCGAGCGCTGTCCGGCGCACTGGATGAAGGCAACCGACTTGATCTCGCGGCCGTCGGAGGGACGCTTGAGCGGGCCGCCGTTGGCCTCCTTGGCCAGCCGCTCGAGCTCGAAGTTGGTGACCACGTCCGGGGACTCGCCATAGCCCAGCTCCGGCAGCTTGCTCGCATCGTAGGGCTTGAAGTCGGTGGCCTGGATGATCGCGCCGAAGTTCTCGGTCAGGGTGCCGCCGGACTCGGTGCTGATGTCCGCGGCGAAGCGCCCCGGGGCGCCGGAGGTGCGGGTGACCTTGGCGTTGAGATGAACGGTGATGCGCGGGTCGGCCAGCGTGCGATTGATCATGTCCGCGACACCGGGATCTTCCGGTCGCGGCAGGTCCACATCGTTGCCGTTGGGAACATCGGCGGCCGCGGCCCGGAAGGGCACGCGCTTGTAGAGGTCCTTCCAGACCCCGCCGAGCTCGCCCTCTTCGCAGATGATGTGCACCGGGTAGCCGGCGGCCGCGGCCTCCAGCGCCGCAGTCATGCCGGTCACGCCAGCGCCGACCACCAGCAGATTCTTGTTGAGCTCCTGCTCGCCGGAGGACTCCGGGACGGTCATGAACCGGACCTCGGCGCAGCCCATGCGCACGTAGTCGTCGGCCATCTCCTGAGTGGTCTCGCGGTTCTCTTCGGTGTCCGGGCGAGCCCAGATGACACCCTCGCGCAGATTTGCGCGGGACATCGCCACCTTGGTGAAGCTGAAGGCCTCGACCTTGGAGCGCCGCGAGCAGGCGGCGAGCATGATGTGGTTCGCATCACCCGCGTCGATGTCGTCGCGGATCATCTGCACGCCCTCGGCCGAGCACAGCATCTCGTGCTGGCGGCAGATCGCCATCTTGCCCTCGCGCTTCGCGACCGACTCGAGCTGGGCCACGTCCAGGCGCTCGCCGATGCCGCAGCCGGTGCAGATGTAAGCGGCGAATTTCTTCTCGTCAGCCATTTCTTAGACCTCCGCTCTGGCGACGCTGTTGACGACCTGAATGGCCCGCAGGGCCGCGCCGGTGGCATGCTGCACGGCCCGGTTCACGTCGAGTGCATCGGATGCGCTACCGGCCGCGAACACCCCCCCGTTCTCCGGCGACGGCTCGATGAAGCCCTCGCGATTGATCACGATCGCAACCGGAAAGCTGTCCTTGTCGACCGAGGGCTCCATGCCGATCGCCAGCACCACCAGGTCGTGAGGCTCCGCAAAGCGCTCATAACCCTCGGTGTCGACGCCCTGGACCACCGGGTTGCCGTCCTTGTCGGCAACCACCGCGGCCGGCTTGGACTTGACGAAGCGGATGTTCGGGTTGGCGCGAACCTTGGTGTAAAAGTCCTCGAAGCGGTCGATCGCCCGCAGGTCGATGTAGTAGACGTTGATCTCCGCCTCGTCGCCGAATGCATCGGCAACATAGGTACATTGCTTGAGCGACGCCATGCAGCAGATGCGCGAGCAGTGCAGCAGATGGTTGCGGTCGCGCGAGCCGGCGCACTGGATGAAGGCGACCTTCTTCGCCTCCTTGCCGTCCGAGGGCCTCACCAGCTTGCCGCCGGTCGGTCCGGTCGGGTCGGCCATGCGCTCGAATTCCACCGAGGTGACGACGTTGGGGATGCGATCGTAGCCGTAGGGCTGGATCTTGGCCGCGTCGTAGGGACGCCAGCCGGTCGCCCAGATCACCGCGCCGCAGGGGAAATCAATGGTCTGCTCGGTCATATCCAGGTCGATGGCGCCGTACTTGCAGGCCGCCTTCGCCTTCTCGGCTTCTTCGGTGCCGATGATCCGCGGGTCCAGCACGTAGCGCTGGGGATGGGCCATGCGGTAGGGCAGGTAGGCGCCCTTGCGCTTGCCGAGCCCGTAGTTGTATTCGTCGTCGAATTCGGCCGTAACCGCCTTCTCGCAGTCGCCGCACGCGGTGCAACGCTCGTTGACGTAGCGCGGGGTGAGCTTGACGGTGGCGGTGTACTTGCCCTTCTCGCCCTTGAGGTCCGTGACCTCGGCCATCGTAAGGATGGTCAGGTTCGGATTCTGTTTGGCGCGCCGCTGGTTGATCTCCAGACCGCAGGTGGGAAAGCAGAGCTTCGGGAAGTACTTGTAGAGCTGAGAGACCCTGCCACCTAGGTAGGGACGCTTCTCAACCAGCACGACCTGCTTCCCGGTCTCGGCGGCTTCGAGCGCAGCGGTCATCCCGCTGATGCCACCACCGACCACCAGGATGGTCTCGTTGGTTGCGACAACTGCCGTCATGGACTTTCCTCCGTCTTCGCGGAATGGTTTGGTGAACGACTCGGCGACGAGGGGCGCGAAGATGCGTCGCTGGGGCGACTGAGGTCGTTCGGGTGATTCGGAGTGTTGGAACCTCCGAATATCGGAATTCGCTAAGATACCTGCGAGATTCGATTGCTGCCAGTTCCAGGCGATCGCATTTCCATCGGAGTTTTTGATACTTTGATAGACGCGCGTTATGAAGGCGATCGAAACGGCTAATGGGCGAGCACGTACCCACGACTCAATCCCGCCGCTTGCACCGGCCGGCGGCCTCGCGGCCCGCCGGCCAACCTCGGGCTCCCTCAGAGCTGCCGGCAGTCCTCGAATATCACCGCCGAGCGGGTGGCGCCGCCGCGCGATCCCTCGGCCTCCATCTTCTTCACGACATCCATGCCGTCGACCACCTTGCCGAAGACCACATGCTTGTCGTCTAGCCAGGGCGTCGGTGCCACGGTGATGAAGAACTGGGAGCCGTTGGTGTTCGGACCGGAGTTGGCCATCGAGAGCGTGCCGGGCTCGATGTGGGTCCGCTCGAAGTTCTCGTCCGGGAACTTACCACCGTAGATCGACTCGCCGCCCGTGCCGTTGCCGCGGGTGATATCACCGCCCTGGATCATGAATCCGGGGATGATTCGGTGGAACGGGCTGCCCTTGAAATGCAGTGGTTTGCCGCTCTCGCCGGTGCCTTTCTCACCGGTGCAGAGGGCGCGAAAGTTCTCGGCGGTCTTGGGGACAACGTCCGCGAACAGCTCCACGGTGATGGTCCCGGCGGGCTCGCCGCCGATGCTCACGTCCATCGCGACCTTGGGGTTATCCGCCATCGCACTCGCAGAGGCCAGCGCCGCAACGCTGGCGGCCAGTTGGGTCCAGTTCAATTTCATCGTTCACTCCGACATCGATCATTGTGGTGGGTTCAAGATTCGAGACCGCGGCGCATTACGCGGGGCGCTGGCTGGAGCCGCGGCGACTCAGGCTACCGCGTCGGGCGGAGCAAGCTCGGTTTCCGAGCCCGGCAGATCGCTCGGCGGCGGAAATGCGCCGAGCAGGCCGTCCGGGACCTCTCCCCGCCCGGCCTGATATAGCGCACCCGACTCCAGCATGATGGTCACCATGACCGTCAGCAGCAACGGCACCACCCCGATCCGTGCCCAAACCGCGGACCCCATATCTTGGGATTCGAGCTTGTGCCGCTCCATTTCCTGCATCGCGGGGGGCAGGTTTTTGATGTGCTCCTCGATCCGCGCGCTGTCGTTGCTGGTGGTGAACAGCGGAATGGTCAGGATCGCGCCGCACACCAGGTACGCGATCAGCAGCAGCCGATAGCGGGAGGCGGCCAGCTTCCAATGCACCGCAACGAACCAGGGGGCCGACGATTCCATTCGGGCGGCACGCAAGCGCGTGAACGCGATGATCGCCAACGACACCAGGAGCGGCGCGGAAATCGCCGCCCACTTAAACCTGCCGATGAGAGAATCGGGCTGGGCCATGGAGCCCGCGAGCAGGGCCACGCCGATCAGCAGATTGAGCACCAACAGGTTGATCATGGCGAGCTCGTGGGGAGACTTAGCCCGAGTACGCGTGCGCTCGTCGACCGAAAAGAACATGGCACCTGTACCGCATCAACCAGTTGGTCGGGTGGAGTATCCGCGGATTCTCGGCGTTGTCACTGCGTAAAGGCAATCCCGTGTCCACGGCGCTCGTCCCGTCGCGCGGCGCTGTGCGATCATGCAGCCGGCCGCTGGACATCACCAGCACGGAACAACAGACGAGGTCGACCCGAATGCCGTCTCCACAGTTGACGCCTTACCCCGAGAACAGCAACGAGGCCATGCTGCGCGTGTTGGCGCTTTTTATCATCAGCGACGGCGAGGTCGCCGACGCCGAGATCGAAATCCTCGACAAGCTGGGCATCCTAAAGTCTTTCGGGGCCGACCCGGAGCAGCTCGCCAGCGTGATCGACACCTATTGCGACGACCTGATCGCGCATGCCGGCACCTCCCGCTACGTGGGCGTGGCCGACCCCGACTGGGTCGACGCGGTGTTGGGGGGTGTGACCGAAAACGACCGGCGCCGGCTCCTGGCCGTGTCGCTGCTATTGGTGGCGCGTTCGGACGGCTACTTCGCGGATGCCGAGCTCGCGGTTTATCGGCGGATGCTCGACCGCTGGGAGCTGGAAATCGATTCGCTGCTGCCCGCAGCCTGAAGGCCGGCGGCGATTCGGGCCAGCCCACGCGCCGTTATAATCGGCCGCCAGCCACATCCAAACCTCATGGGGAGCACCCGATGCGAGATTCCGTCTTAGTCGGCAAAGGTCCGGAGCCCGTCCGCCTGCTTGCGCGGATGTCGAACCGACACGGCCTGGTGGCGGGGGCCACCGGCACCGGCAAGACCATTACGCTGCAATCGCTCGCCGAGCAGTTCAGCCGCATGGGCGTGCCCGTGTTCCTCGCCGACGTGAAGGGCGATCTCGCGGGCATCTCCCAACCCGGCGGCGACAATGCCAAGGTCAAGGAGCGGTTCGCCTCGATGGACCTTTCCGCGGAAGGCTTCGCGCTCGCGGGCAATCCGGTCATGTTGTGGGACATCGAGGGCAAGCGCGGTCAACCGGTGCGCACGACCATCACCGACCTGGGGCCGATGCTGCTGTCGCGGCTGATGGAGCTCAACGACGTGCAGGAAGGCGTGATCAACATCGTGTTCCAGGTGGCCGACGAGAACGGCTGGCTGTTGCTCGATCTCAAGGATCTGCGGGCGCTGCTGAGCCACGTCGCCGACGACGCCGATGCCCTGCGCACCCGTTACTGCAACGTCTCCAAGGCGAGCGTCGGCGCCATCCTGCGGCGCCTTCTGGCACTCGAGCAGCAGGGCGCGGAAAGCCTGTTCGGTGAGCCGGCCCTGGCACTCAAGGACATGATGCAGCTGGACTCGCGCGGCCACGGCTATATCAACGTGCTGGTCGCGGACCAGTTGATGCAAACCCCGGCCATGTACTCCACGTTTCTGCTGTGGCTGCTGTCGGAGCTGTTCGAGGAGCTCCCCGAGCTGGGCGACCCGGACAAGCCCAAGCTGGTGTTCTTCTTCGACGAGGCCCACCTGCTGTTCGACGACGCACCGAAGGCGCTGCTCGACAAAATCGAGCAGGTGGTGCGGCTGATCCGCTCCAAGGGTGTCGGCGTCTACTTCGTCACCCAGAGTCCGCTGGATGTCCCCGAGTCCGTACTGGGGCAGCTCGGCAACCGCGTCCAGCACGCCCTGCGGGCATTCACCCCGAAGGACCAGAAGGCGGTGCGGGTCGCCGCCCAGACCTTCCGCCAGAACCCGGACCTGGACACCGAGACCACGATTACCGCCCTCGGGGTCGGCGAGGCGCTGGTTTCGGTGTTGGACGCGGAGGGTATTCCCGGGATGGTGCAGCGAATCGACATCGCCCCGCCCGGCAGCCGGCCGGGACCCATCGACGACGCCGAGCGCAAGTCGGTGATGGATCAGTCCCCGGTCAAGGGGGTCTACGACGTCTCCATCGACCGGATCTCGGCCTACGAAGTGCTGGAGCAGCGCAGCGAAGCCGCGGCCGCGGCCGCGGCGGCCGCCGAGGTCCCCGACCTATCCGGCATGCTCCAGAAGACCTCGACCGGCAAGGCAGCCGGGCGCTCCAGCAACCGCCAGACTCCGATCGAGGCCTTCGCCACAAACGCCATGCGCTCGCTGGGCACCCAGATCGGACGGCAGGTGGTACGCGGGGTGATGGGGTCGCTGTTTGGCGGAGGCACCCGGCGGCGCTGAAGCCTCCGCCCGCGAGCGCGGGCCCGGGGATTGCTATGGACGAATTCGCCTTTTCGCTCGAGCTTGCCGTGCGCGACTACGAATGCGACCAGCAGGGCATCGTAAACAACGCCGTTTACCAGAATTACCTGGAGCATGCGCGACACGAATATCTGAAGGCGATCGGCATCGATGTCGCCGACTTCGCGCGTCGCGGCATTCGACTGGTGGTGGTGCGCGCGGAGCTGGACTACAAGCGACCCCTCGGCAGCGGCGATCGCTTCGCCGTGCGCCTAAGCCTGCAGCGGGTTTCCAGGCTGCGCTACGCATTCCAGCAAACGATCGACCGGCTGCCCGATGGCATGCCGATCGTCGACGCTCGGATCGTCTGCGCGGCGCTGGACCAACGCGGGCGGCCGGTCATGCCCTCCGAGCTGGAGCGGCTGCTCGGCCTTGGGGAACGCTGATCGAATGCCGTCCCGGCATTCGATCAGCTCGCGGCCCGAGAGGCGCGACTCTCGGATCGCTCCATTTTCAAGCGCTTGAAACGCTCGAAAATGCCGGGCCATCCCTGGCCCGGACGGGAACGTACTTGCCCGAACGGCCGCTCGGCCCCAAATTTGCTGGCGAAAACGCGCAACGCGACGAGGAGACGTAACGTGCCGCATGAGCTGAGAGTCCTCAGGCCCGAGGAGTATTTTATTGAGGAGGAGCCGTACTACGAGGCGGTGGGCGACGAGATCGCGGTGTTCGAGGCCGCGTACGCGAACCGCCTGCCGGTACTGCTCAAGGGGCCCACGGGCTGCGGCAAGACACGGTTCATGGAGTACATGGCGTGGCGCTTAAGACGCCCGCTGATCACCGTCTCCTGTCACGACGACCTCACCTCCTCGGACTTGGTCGGGCGATTCCTGGTCAAGGGCGGCGAGACGGTGTGGGTGGACGGGCCGCTTGCCCGCGCCGTGCGCGTGGGCGGCATATGCTACCTCGACGAGGTGGTGGAGGCGCGCAAGGACACGACGGTGGTCATCCATCCGCTGGCGGACGACCGCCGCGTGCTGCCGATGGAGAAGGTCGGCGAGCTGCTGGAGGCGCCTGATACCTTCTGCCTCGCGATCTCCTACAACCCCGGCTACCAGAGCGTGCTCAAGGACCTCAAGCAGTCCACTCGACAGCGCTTCGTGGCGCTGGAATTCGACTACCCGTCATCGGCCCTGGAGCAGCGGATCGTCGAGGCCGAATCCAGAGTCGGCGAGGAAACGTCCCGCCAGCTCGTGAAGTTCGCGCGCATGACACGCAACCTGAAGGGCCAGGGGCTCGACGAGGGCGCCTCGACGCGGCTCCTGGTGCATGCGGCCAAGCTGATCGTCGCCGGGGTGGATCCGGTGGTGGCGTGCCGCAGCTCGGTGGCCCAGGCGCTGACGGACGACGCCGATATGCTCGCGGCGATCAATGAGCTTAGCGCGTCCCTGTTCTAATCCAGCGGCGCCGCTCCCGCCGCCCACCATGCCTGCCCAACCTGCACCGCTCGATGTCCATACGCTCGAAGAGCACATGGACGTCTATCTCGATCCCGCCCTCTCGTCCCGACGCACCGCCGCGGTGCCGGCACGCGATCTCTCCGCGTTCGAGCGCCCAACGCAGGATTTCGTGCTGCACTGGGGCGCCGTGATTGCCCGCGACAACGCGGAGCTGGCCTATCAGTTCACGGCCTTTGCACCGCAGGCCCTGCGCCTGATGGACCTCGCCGCCGTCGAGTCCTGGTTGCTGTACGCCATGGATCTGTACGACAAGAAGGGCCAGATACCGGCGATCCGGGCCTTCCAGGAGGTCGCCGATTTCGCCGCGAACCGGCAGGAGCGGCTATCCGGTATCGCCCTGGAGGACTGCTCCGGCGTGCTGGAGCGGTTCATCTGCGGGCTCAACGGCCGGCCGCTCAAGATCGCCGAGGGCGAGCACTGCTGCACCGATACCGCGAGTGTGCTGTTGCCGCCGGTGCTCGGCCGCCTGGCGGAAAAGGACGCCAACTTCAGGCTCTACAAGGCGATGGCCGTGCATCAGTGGGCGCAGAACTGGTATGGCACCTGGCGTGGCGGCGTGCTGCTCGATGCAGTCGCATCCGGCCAGCTGGCGCCGGCCGATCTGACGCTGCTCCATGCCTTGGAGAGCGAGCGGCTGGACGCCCGAATCGCGCGCGACTTCCCCGGGCTGTTTCGCGATATGGCGGCGCTGCGACACGCGCTCGACGACGACGCCCCGC